>CAZFEP010000046.1:0-14504 GCA_964517365.1 uncultured Thiotrichales bacterium
CGTTTCTAATGGGTTTGTAAATGCCTACGCGCTATTCTTAACCGTATTTCTGCATGAGATAAAAATTTGCTGAAAATTTTTATCTCTAATGTCGGTATTATTTAAGGACTATTTCGCCGAACATAAATGCCATTTCCATGATGTGTAATTTGATTATTCAGCTCTAAAATCAAAAGGATAGAAGAAACTACCTCCACTTTTAATCCACTATGCTCGATGATGGCGTCGACACCAATGGGTTCAAAACCCATGCTTTCTAAAACGATTTTATGCTGGGGATCTAAAATTTCTTCTTGTTTTGCGCCACTTAGTTGCACTGGGGCCATTTCTAAGCGTTCTAGATCTATATGATGCTTGAGTTCTTCCAATACATCTTCAACGGTTTCAACCAGCTTTGCACCATTGCGTATTAATGTATGACCGCCTTTTGACAGGGGGTTATGAATCGACCCAGGGATAGCAAATACTTCGCGGCCTTGTTCAATGGCCAAACGAGCGGTGATCAAAGAACCACTTTTCATAGAGGCTTCTACCACCAGGGTGCCTAAACTTAGCCCACTGATAATGCGATTACGTCTGGGAAAATGCCCAGGCTTGGGCGATGTACCAATCGGGAACTCGGATATCAGCAACCCTCGTTCAGAAATGTGTTCAGCGAGTTGGCGGTGCTCTGCAGGGTAGACTCGATTTAAGCCACAGGCCGTTACCGCAATCGTGCTTCCGATTTCAGTCTCTAGAGCACCTTGATGTGCAGCTCCATCAATACCACTGGCTAATCCGCTGGTGATTACCAGGCCACTTGCAGCAATATTCTGTGCAAATGAAGTCGCAATTTCTTTTCCATACGCACTAGCGTGCCGGCTGCCCACTACACTCAGCTGAGGTTCTGATAATAAAGTAGATGCGAGTTCAGGTTTTCCCAGGAGATACAGTACGCAGGGCGGATCAGAAATTTGTTTTAATAAATGTGGGTACGCACTGTCTTGAATGGTGAGCAGGTGGTGATTGTCGTGTTCAAGCCAAATTAAGTCACGTTGTATAGCTTCTTCTTTTGGGCACTGAATACCTTCTATAACTGCATTATTGATGCCCAGTGAGATAAGCTCGCTGCGAGAAGCACGAAGAATATTTTCAGGAGTAGAAAACCGTGAAAGTAATTTTTGTAATGTGGCGGGGCCTAATCTATCTACATGAATAAGCGAAAGCCATTCTTCAATTTTAGCCATATGACGATACTTACTGAAATTTCCCCATTAATTTCCGCATTAAATTTCCCAGGTGTCTCCCTGTCAGGAATAGTAACGAAATACGAGCAAAAACGAAAAGACGCACAAGTTGCCTTGTGCGTCTGGAAAATGAGTTGATGGAAAAAAGCCTCTAGCTATGGGGCTTATTTGCTATGGGCTAGTAGCGGTATCGCCTTCTCGAATGGACCTTGAAGTTTCCATAATTAATGCATAGCTTACTTTTTCAAAAGTTCGAAATACTAATGCGCGTCCGGCACTTTCTTCTGGCAATTCTACATCTACGAGAGAACCCGGTTTCTCAAACGGATCTGCCACAATTCGGCCTGCCTGATTAATATCTAACACATGGCCTTTCTCGATGCCGTCGCGTTGGCCAAGGCTAACGGTAACTACTTGAAATGCGCCGACTTGGCTGATGGCATCATATAAAGAGATTACATGGCCATAAGTATCTTCAGGAGGTGCATGTGGCACAAATTCTGTATCAATTTCCCCAAAATCAACGGGTAACAATCGATCTCCTCTTAAAGCTTCGCGTTTTGTTTGCGTTAATATGAATGTAGCAGGATCACCCGATTTTATAACTTCACCGTCACCTACTATGATCGCTTCAAAGCCAAGCAGTTCATCTGATACGGGGTCATGTAAGGCTTCACCTTTACGAAAAACAGTATATTGACCTTTGCTAAATAATGAATATTCTCGTTGTGTTTCACCAGTTAACCCTCGTGCATATACACGATCGCCTGCACCAAACGCTAATCGTTCTTCAATCGAGCTTAAAATGTAGGGCGCGGCGTCAAGCGTTTCTTCACTGACTACTCTGGGTCGGATAATAAACTGTTGGATAGCCGGAATAGCGATGCCATAAATTTCATCATCTAAATCTGTGCTGCGAACTTTAGGTGAAAGCTTTGTGACTCTCGGGCCATCGCCTACTGTCAAGTAAGGTTTGCCACCGACATAAAAAATAGAAATTACATCACCCGGGTAAATTAGATGCGGGTTGTTAATCTGAGGATTTAAATACCATATTTCAGGCCAATACCATGGTTCAACCAAGAATCGATTTGATAGATCCCACAAGGTGTCTCCTGGCACCACGGTATACTGTTCGGGTGCAGAAGCTTTAAATTCAACATCATGTTGCTGTGGAGAAACCGGTAAATCTTCTAAACGTGGTTCGTCTGATGAAGACAATGCCTGTGCTTCTGAGGCAATATCAACACTAGGCTCGCCTATTTCAATATCATCGCTATCAGTAGCGTCTGTGTTACTGCCTTCAGGTGAAGTGGTGCAGGCCGCCATGAATATAGCTATGAAGCTAGCAATGGTAAGCCTGAAAAATGTGCCGTGATTGTTGAATTTCCCCAGCATGATGATCCTTAATACGTTGTTATTGATGATTTTTTGCTAAACTACTACTCAATACATTTAAATCAGAGTATAGCCTTATAAATGTAAGGGTATCTTATATTTGAGCTGATATGGCAATACTAAATTAATTTATAACAGTTGTGTAACTTAATGGCGCTAATAGAAATTTTACACTTTCCTGATCCACGATTGAGGAAAAAGGCAATTCCAGTCGATAAGGTGGATGATCAGATCCGACAAACGGTGGATGATATGTTTGAGACAATGTATGACGCCCCAGGGATTGGTCTAGCCGCAACCCAGGTAAATATACAGAAACAAATCATTGTAATTGACGTATCCGAAACCAAGGATCAGCCAGTATGCTTAATTAATCCTAATATTATTGCTAAAGATGGCGAAGAAGAGATGCAGGAGGGTTGTTTATCTGTTCCGGGGATTTTTGAAAATGTGCGCCGTGCCGAGAACATCACGGTTCAAGCATTAGACCAACAAGGTGCTATGTATACCCTGGATGCTGAAGGCCTACTTGCGGTATGTATACAGCATGAAATGGATCATCTAGATGGCAAATTATTTGTTGATTATCTATCACCACTAAAAATGCAACGAATAAAAAAGAAAATGTTGAAGATGAAAAAACTAGATTCATCACAAGATTCATCAGAGCAAGAAAGTTCATCATCGCCTGCCAACGTTATATGAGCGCATGTTGTTATGTAGCTACGTTGTCATGTAACGAGTTAATTATTTAAAGCTAAAGATCTAGCCCAGTTACATTAGCTACATTAGTTATATTACTGTTTCAATACCAGCACAACACGCAATAACTGCACAATTGATATGAGTAAAGTCTTAAATATTATTTTTGCAGGCACTCCGGATTTTGCAGCGGCTGCATTGCAAGCGTGTCTGGATAGTGAGCATCGTGTAGTGGCGGTCTTTACGCAGCCAGATAGGCCTGCTGGACGTGGCCGTAAAATCAAGTTTGGGCCGGTTAAGCAACTGGCTGTAAATTCGAATATTCCTGTATACCAACCACCTCGTCTAGAACAAGAGCAGTTTTCTCTAATAGAGAGCTTGCAAGCAGATTTGATGCTAGTGAGTGCTTATGGTTTGTTATTACCTAAAGAAGTTTTATCTGCACCCAGGCTTGGTTGTATAAATATTCACGCGTCGCTGTTACCAAGTTGGCGAGGTGCTGCACCCATTCAACGTGCCATCATTGCGGGTGATCTAGAATCTGGTTTGAGTATTATGCAAATGGAAGAAGGCTTGGATTCAGGCCCCGTTTTACAACAATTCAAATGTGATATTACAGCCAACGATACTGGGTCTATTTTACATGACCGTCTTGCGAACATGGCTGCTTCTGAAATTGTTGGTGTTTTAAATAATATTGAAGCAGGTGGGCTAACCGAAAGATTACAAGATGAAACCAGCGTTAGTTATGCAAAAAAGATTACTAAGGAAGAAACCAATATAGATTGGTACCAAACAGCGGTAGAAATAGAACGTAAAATCCGGGCTTTTAATGCCTGGCCAGTCGCTTATACTTTTTTTGGCAAACAACGCATTCGTATATGGCAGGCAGAGTTAATCGATGAAACTATTGATGCGTCCCCAGGATCAATACTGGTTAATAAGCTTAATAAAAAAAATAATCTTGATGTGGTGACGGGTCAAGGCGTTTTGAGGATAGTCACCTTGCAATTGGCGGGAGGCAAAGCTATCAACGCACAAGATTTTTTAAATGCGCATGACGTTAGTGGTGGTTGTTTTAGTTCAGTAGCCTCGAATTTAACCGATCATAATCCGACCAAGGTTTCAGCATGAATAATGTATTAGTGGCACGAATTAGAGTTGTGCTATTAACCATGAGTATTGTCATAGTATCGAACATTTTTATGAGCACTGCAGTGTGGTCTAAGACTCGTGCCATTGAAGTGAACTACTTAAATGTTACTGAATTAAATGATGAGCTGCGACTAGATGCAGAAATTGCTTATCAATTAAATAGTGAAGTAAGAGAGGCGTTGGTAAATGGAATCCCTTTGTTATTTCAAGTTGAGGTGCAGGTGGTTTCTTTACAGAAATGGGTGTGGGATAAAGTTGTTACAACGATTGTTAAAACACATTTACTTCAATACCATATTCTAAGTAAACAGTATGTGCTCGAAAATCTTGAAACAGGTGAAAGCGATAGTTTTCCTGACTTAGAATCTGTCCTGGTTCAACAGGGTCGTGTTTCAGCGATGTATATTGCTGAATCTAATTTTTTGAATGATCAAGAAAACTATGTAGTACAGCTCCGGTCTCAGTTACTGACTAGCAAACTACCCTTGCCTTTAAGAATGAAAAGTTACTTTTCTCCTAAGTGGCGATTAGATAGTGGGTGGTATGAATGGCCGCTATAGAAAAGCAAACGATCGTACGCATATGGCCGATCATATTTTTATTCGGCCTATTGATGGCCTCGCTTTATTTGTTGGCAGACGCGACACGAAGTGAAACCAGTTTTGAAGAGCTTCATTACTGGCTCTTCCCTTTTAATGTATTGTTGTTAGCTGTATTTTTATTATTAATTATTGTCAATGTATACCGTCTGGGTATGCAAGTGTTAAGGCGCCAGCCCGGATCACGATTAACCTTAAGACTATTATTAATGTTTGTGTTGCTTGCCATGGTTCCAGTCGGCATCGTGTATACATTTTCTATGTGGCTTATACAGGAAGGTGTTGATAGTTGGTTTGATGCAGATGTAGAACAAGCTTTACAGGATTCTGTTGATCTGAGTCGTTCTTCTTTAGATTTACATATGCGGCAGTTGCGTAAACAGACTGAACCTATGGTTCGGGAACTATCGAGAACCACATCTTTTGATGCGCCATTAGTAATTAATGATTTACTGCGACGCAGTGGTGCGGCAGAAATTGTGTTGTTTTCGCGCAGCGGTAATATCATTGCGTATGGAGGCGAAGTTGGTGCAGCTGTGGTACCAAAATTGCCTGGTGAGACGGTTATGCGATTGGTTAGTGAGGGCGAAACATATGTAGGATTAGATCCGGTAAAGGATTCTGGGTTGCATGTGCGTCTTGTATTCCCTGTCAATACTTTTGGAGTAACCACTCAAACACGTATGGTGCAGGTGTTATACCCCATCTCGGATCGTATTAGTGATTTAGCACTTAGTGTGCAAGAAGGGTTTGGTAAATATAATGAGTTGGTTTATTTGCGCACACCACTTAAACAAAATTTTGCTTTAATTATTACTTTGGTTTTGTTGCTTGGAATATTGTTTGCTGTTTGGGCTGCATTTTATTCTGCGAGAAGATTGGTAGAGCCGATTAAAGATCT
Organism: uncultured Thiotrichales bacterium; assembly: GCA_964517365.1. Lineage (GTDB taxonomy): Bacteria > Pseudomonadota > Gammaproteobacteria > UBA4575 > UBA4575 > JABDMD01. The sequence goes on from CAZFEP010000046.1 coordinate 5,982, forward strand.
TGCACAAGGTACCAAGGCTGTTGCTGAGGGTGAATATCATAAAAAAATTCCTGTTGAGCGTAACGATGATTTGGGAATGTTGGTCGCATCATTCAATCAAATGACAGGGCGTCTGTCTTTAGCACGCGATAAAGCCAAATTAAGTCAACGTTTGATTGATAGTCAACGCAATTACTTACAGACGATATTGGAAAATTTATCTTCAGGTGTAATTAGTCTAGACCATAGTTTAGTAATAAAAACAGCTAATGTTACCGCTTCTCAAATTTTAAACACTGACATAAATGAATATGTTGGGCGTGACGTTGCGCAGTTGTCTATGGGGCATGAAAACTTAAAAAGTTTTTGTGATCAAGTTATACCTATGTTGCAAGGGAGTGATCAAAAATGGCAAACCGAAGTAAAGTTAATCGGCGGCACACAAGGCAATAAATTTCAAAGTAAAACGTTAATGTGTCGCGGTGTGATGTTGCCTGAAGACCAAGAGCAAGGCGGTTACGCTTTGGTGTTTGATGACATCACACAACTAATAAGCGCACAACGTGACTCTGCTTGGGGTGAAGTGGCTCGACGCCTTGCGCATGAAATTAAAAATCCGCTAACACCCATTCAGTTATCAGCCGAACGACTACGCCGTAAAATTTTACCTGAACTTGATCAGCACGAAAGAAGTATTCTAGATCGTGCAACAACTACAATTGTTCAGCAGGTTGAGTCTATGAAAGAAATGGTAAATGACTTTGCCGATTATGCACGTGTACCACAAATTGAAAAAACACCGCTTGATTTAAATAAACTTATTTACGAAGTGGTAGAGCTATATAAGAACAATGCACATGACTTTGAGGTAGTGATTTCATTAGATGAATATCCTTCATTAATCTTGGGTGATAACACACGGCTTCGCCAGCTTATGCATAACTTAATTAAAAATGCTTTTGAAGCAATGTTAGATAAACCTAAAGATCATGCACAAGTAAATATTACCACTCGATGCTTTGAGATTAGCGGAATTCCATTTGTGAGTCTTGTAGTTGTGGATGATGGGCCTGGTTTTCCAAATGATTTGTTAGAGAGGCTGTTTGAACCTTATGTAACAACAAAAAATACTGGCAATGGTTTGGGTCTTGCTATTGTTAAAAAGATTGTAGAAGAACATGGTGGAACCATACGTGCTGAAAATGCCACTGATAAAGGGGCTCGAATAAAAATTCGTATTCCTCTAAGTGTTACGACACCCAATATAGTTGATGCAGATGGTGTAACTGCTCATAGCCAAGGAGATGCTGCATGAGTCAAGAAAGTATTTTAGTAGTGGATGATGAGCCGGATATTCGAAATTTGGTGCAAGAGATACTGATGGATGAAGGTTATAAAGTGAGTGTCGCAGAAAATACTGCAGTCGCAAGACAACATGCTAATCGCTCACAACCAGACTTAGTTTTATTGGATATCTGGATGCCGGGCGAAGACGGTATTAGCCTGCTAAAGGATTGGCAAGATACCGGCAGGATTGCTTGTCCTGTTGTGATGATGTCTGGACATGGGACGGTAGAAACCGCTATTGAGGCGACCCGCCTTGGAGCATACGACTTTATTGAAAAACCATTAACGATGGCAAAGCTGTTAGTGAGTGTTAAGCGAGCACTTGAATCCAGTGAGCAAAATTCAGAATCAGTGCCTGAAAATGATGCTATTGAAATGCCGATCGGGTCGAGTTTGCCGATCCAGTCTTTGCGTGATCAGGCAAAAAAATTAGCACTGCATGACAATGTGCTGTTAATTAAGGGTGAGTCCGGTGTGGGCAAAAAAGCGTTTGCTAATTTTGTACATTCCTTGAGTGCCAGGAGCTCGAAAAGATTTATAACGTTAAATGAAGATAACTTTAATAGTCGTGATTCAGCTAGGCAATTATTTGGCACGGAAGAGAATGAAGTGGTTACGCCAGGAATCTTAGAATTATGTAAAGGTGGCACAATTTTTATAAGTGATGTTATAAAATTAAATCCACAAGGCCAAAAAATCTTGACCCACTTGCTGCAAAAGAAACAGTATCGGCGTATCGGTGGGGTAAGTGCACAAAAAATTGATTTGCGTGTTATGGCTGCAACGCAAGCAGATTTACAGGCTGATGTTAAAGCCAATCGGTTTGATGATGAGTTGTACTTCTTGCTAAATGTTATACCAGTTCGAATCCCGGCGTTACGTGAGCACTTGCAAGACGTTCCTGAATTGTTGAGATTTTACATTGATTATTATTGCTCGAAAGAGAATTATCCATATCGTAATTTTGCAATCGCAGCCCAGAATCGATTGCTGCATTACACATGGCCAGGAAATATTCGTGAACTTAAAAACCTGGTACAAAGACTACTCATTTTAAGTTCGTCAGATGAAGTTTCTGCTGAAGAAGTAGAAACAGCAATAGAAGAGCAAAATGCAGAGCAGCCAGCTGCAGCGTCAATAAATTCTTCAGAACATGAAGAGCTTTATCAACTGCCATTAAGAGAAGCGCGTGAATCATTTGAACGAAGTTATTTTGTATATCAACTAAAACAGGTTGACGGCAATATAAGCAAGTTATCAGAACGTGTTGGTCTGGAGCGCACACATCTTTATCGTAAGCTTCGTGCGTTAGGCATCAATACCAAAGAAGCGTCATAAATGAACGTATATAGAAAAGGGCTTGCAAGTCTTATTTAACGCGCCTATCCTGCGCCGCCAGTAAACAGTCTAAATTTGGTGTTGGCTGGAGTTAAAATTATATGAAAATCATAATCTTAGGTGCAGGACAAGTAGGCGGGTCACTAGCGCTTAGTCTGGCTAATGAAGATAACGATATCACCTTAGTTGATACCGAGGCGGCTGTATTGCAAGGTATTCAAGACCGCGCTGATTTACGCACGATTGTGGGTGAAGCATCACATCCATCGGTACTTGCTCAAGCGGGTGCTAAAGATGCAGACATGGTGGTTGCACTAACAAATAGTGATGAAACCAATATGGTTGCATGTCAGGTGGCTTATACCTTATTCCACACACCTACTAAAATAGCGCGGATTCGTGCGGTGGAATATCTCACCTATAGTGATTTATTTGTCCAAGAAGCATTACCGGTAGATGTTTTAATTAGCCCAGAGCATTTAATTTCACAATATATTCAACGCTTGATCGAGCACCCAGGCTCTTTACAAGTATTAGATTTTGCAGATGGCAAAGTAAAACTTTTAGCTATGCGAGCAGAACCTAACGGCCCATTAATTGGCAAGAAAATCCAAGAAATATGGGAAGCCATGCCAGAAACTGAGGCGAAGGTAGTTGCCATATATCGCAATAATAAATCTATTACGTTGCATAACGAAGGTCATATACAAGTTGAAGACGAAGTATTTTTCCTTGCTTCATCTTCTAACGCGGCTTCAATTATTACTCAATTACGCGGCACCAATAAGCCCTATAAGCGAGTTCTACTAGCAGGTGGAGGCAACATTGGACTTCATTTAGCCAAGTCACTTGAAAAAAAATATCAAGTTAAAATCATCGAGCGTTATCCTGATCGAGCTAATTATTTATCTGAGGCGCTTAATAAAACGATCGTTTTGCAAGGTGATGCGGCAGATCAAGATATGTTGCGTGAAGAGAATATTGAAAACACAGATGTTTTTTGTTCACTTACTAATGATGACGAAGCCAATATTCTTTCTGCGATGTTGGCAAAACGCTTGGGGGCTAACAAAGTAATGTCTCTTATCAACCGACCCAGTTATGTAGATTTAGTTGAAAGTGGCATGATTGATATTGCAATTTCACCACAGCAAGTAACATTGGGTACATTGCTTGCTCACGTTCGTAAAGGCGATATTGTTGCCGTGCACTCATTGCGTCGTGGTGCAGCAGAAGCCATTGAAGCAGTAGCACATGGTGATAAGAAGACTTCAAAAGTAGTTGGGCGCAAAATAGAACAAATTAACCTACCCAATGGTGCAACGATTGGCGCAATTGCACGTGGTGAGGAAGTAATTATGGCTGAAGCAGATATCATTATAGAATCTGAAGATCATGTAATCATTTTTTTGGCGGACAAGTCTGCTGTGAAAGATATCGAGAGATTATTTCAAGTTAGTGCAACTTTTATCTAACTAAATACATTATTATTTACGTAGATCGTTTCTGATACATATAGATATCTTCTCAAATATTTATACAGCAGCACTTACATGCAAAGACAAATAATTCAGCGTGTTTTAGGTATTTTGCTTGCATGGTTTAGCTTTACCATGTTGCCACCTATTCTGGTTGACTTTATTTATGTTGAGAATGCCTATGCTCCCTTTGCAATAGCGTTCCTCATTACACTTTTGACTGGTTTACTTTTGTGGTATCCGGTTCGTTATTCTAGAGATGATCTTCGCTTACGGGATGGTTTTTTAATCGTAGTATTGTTCTGGACCGTGCTAGGACTTTTTGGCGCACTGCCACTATGGTTAAGTAATTCACTTTCCATAGGCATTACCGATGCAATCTTCGAATCTATTTCAGGGCTAACGACTACGGGTGCAACCGTTATCATTAATCTTGATGAATTACCCAAGTCAATATTATTCTATCGTCAAGTGCTACAGTGGCTGGGGGGAATGGGCATTATTGTTTTAGCGGTAGCTATATTGCCTATGTTGGGTGTGGGCGGTATGCAACTTTATCGTGCAGAAACACCAGGACCGGTTAAAGACACCAAGCTAACGCCACGTATTAAAGAAACGGCTAAAGCACTTTGGTATATCTATCTTTCACTTACTATTGCTTGTGCACTGGGTTACTGGTTGGCTGGCATGAGTGTGTTTGATGCAATTGGACATAGTTTTTCTACTGTGGCTATCGGTGGTTTTTCTACTCACGATGAAAGTATTGGTTATTTTCGTAGTGTTCCAATAGAAACCGTGTCTATTATTTTTATGTTGCTATCAGGGTTGAATTTTGGATTGCATTTTATAACTTGGAAGTCGCAGAGCTTGCGACACTATTTTCAAGATGCAGAGTTTAAAACTTATTTCCTTGTAATAATTTCTATTACTATTATTACTACCCTGTTTTTACGCATTGGTGAAGTGTATTTAAGTATAGGCGATGCTTTTTCAAAAGCGATTTTTCATACCGTATCCATTGCCACAACAACAGGTTTCACCACCTCTCAATATCATTTCTGGCCGAGTTTTTTACCACTATTACTTATTCTTGCAAGCTTTATAGGTGGTTGTACGGGTTCTACAGGGGGTGGCATGAAAGTTATTCGTGTTTTATTGCTGGTAAAACAAGGCATGCGAGAAATGATGCGCTTGATACACCCGAATGCAAAAATAGCGGTAAAAATAGGCTCAAAAGCGGTTGATGGTCGTGTGATAGAAGCTGTTTGGGGTTTCTTTTCTGCCTACATCGGTGTTTTTGTGGTGATGCTTTTATTATTAATGGCATCCGGTTTAGATCAGGTCACTGCTTTTTCTGCTGTGGCTGCAACCCTAAATAATTTAGGTCCGGGCTTAGGTGAAGTGGGAGCAAATTACACTAGCATTAATGATTTTAGTAAATGGGTGTTATGTTTAGGCATGTTGCTAGGACGATTGGAAATCTTTACTTTGTTGGTGATACTCACACCTGCATTCTGGCGTCGCTGATTGTTATATGGCAGACCAATCTACTGAAAAGAAGTGGAATGCAATTTATGACGTTTCTGATCAACCTCATGATCTAACCTTGCATCAGCAAAAGAGCAAAGCTGCATTTGTACTGCAAGAGTATTCATATTTGTTGCCTAACTCCGGGAAGGCACTTGATCTCGCCTGTGGTTTGGGAGCGAATGCGCTACTTATGGCAGCGCGAGGTTTACAAACACATGCGTGGGATATTTCTGAAAATGCGATACAGCAGCTTCACGCATATTCAAAAGAAAAAGGTGTCTCTATTACGACAGAAGTGAGAGATATAGAACAACTGCCACCAATAATTAATTCATTTGATGTTATTTGTGTTAGTTATTTTTTAGACAGAACACTGACAAAGAGTATCATTGATGCGTTAAAACCAAATGGTTTATTGTTTTATCAAACATTTATTAATGAAAAAATAACAGATAATGGCCCACGTAATCCACTCTATAGATTGCAGCCAAATGAATTATTAAGGTTATTTTCACCACTTCACGTTTTGGTATATCAAGAAAATGGCTCGGTTGGAGATATTAAAAAGGGGCTGCGTGATACCGCTTTGATAGTGGCTCAAAAAAGATAAATGCTATATCAATAAAACAGATCAATAAACCAAGCCAATAAAACCTGATCAATACAAAAGTAAAAAATGGAATTGTTGAATTTATATCCGGCGATAGAGCCTTACCACGAATTCAAGCTAAAAGTTTCAGCAGTTCATACTTTGTGGATTGAAGAAAGTGGTAATCCAGAAGGCATACCTGTTGTTTTCTTACATGGTGGTCCAGGTGCTGCATGTGAACCCTTTCAACGAAGATTTTTTGATCCAGAGCGATACAGAATAATTTTATTTGATCAACGCGGTTGTGGCCGTTCGACACCTCATGCTGAGTTAGTGGATAACACTACTCAACATTTAGTGGAGGATCTTGAAACCATACGCAGACAACTAAAAATTGAAAAATGGTTGGTGTTTGGCGGATCTTGGGGTTCTACGCTGGCGCTTGCATATGCTGAAACCCATGCGCATTGCATATCAGGGTTGATATTAAGAGGCATTTTTCTATGTCGAAAAAGAGACATTCAATGGTTTTATCAAGATGGTGCTAGTTATCTATACCCTGACCTTTGGGAGAATTATATAAATATTATTCCAGAGGGTGAGCGCCATGATTTGGTGTCGGCATTCTACCAACGCTTAACCTCTAGTGATAAAAACAAAAGGATTGAAGCCGCACATGCATGGTCTATTTGGGAAGGCGGTACCTCAAACTTAGTCTCTAAAGATAGTGTAATAGAACATTTTTCTGATCCACATACAGCGCTAAGTTTAGCGCGGATTGAATGCCATTATTTCGTGAATCACTCATTTATGCGCGATAACCAATTAATTGAACAATCTTATAAGTTACAAGATATTCCAGGTGTAATTGTTCATGGTCGTTACGATGTGGTGTGCCCAATGGAGCAGGCTTATGCATTGCATCAAGCATGGCCCAATGCTGAACTAATTATTACCCCAAGGTCGGGCCACTCTGCTACCGAAGAGGAAAATGTAGATGCGCTGGTTCGCGCCACACAAAAATTTGCCAAGCTGTTGTCATGATAGCCTTATTGCAGCGGGTTACTAACGCACATGTCATGATTGATGAAGAAATCATAGCCAGCATTAATCATGGTGTTTTAGTATTTTTAGCGGTTCAAAAAAAAGATGATGAACAGGCAGCGCTACAGCTGCAACAGCGATTATTAGGCTACCGAATGTTCGCGGATGAAAATGAGAAAATGAATAAAAGTATTCAACAAGTGAATGGAGATATTCTAGTTGTACCGCAGTTTACGCTTGCTGCAGATACCTCAAGTGGCAAAAGGCCAAGTTTTTCTACTGCCGCCCCACCTGACCAGGGTAAGCGGCTATTTGACTATTTTTTGGACAAATTAAAAGCAGATTATGCTAGAGTTTCATCTGGAAAGTTTGCTGCAGATATGCAGATACACTTGGTCAATGATGGACCGGTAACTTTCTGGCTAGAAACTTAATTAGAAATATTCCTAGATGCATAATACAGATAAGATAAAAATCATTTACAAGAAAAAACTTAGTTAAATCTACTTACAATAACGAAAATATTTCCTATCCCATGACAGCACGCACTGCTAGCGTTGAACGCAACACTAACGAAACTCAAATTTCGATACAGCTAAACCTTGATGGCACAGGCCAATCCTCATTAAAGACCGGTTTGCCATTTTTTGAACATATGCTTGATCAAATTTCTCGGCATGGCATGCTCGATTTAAGTATTGATGCAAAAGGTGATCTTGAGATTGACGCGCATCATACTGTTGAAGACGTAGGCATTACACTAGGCCAAGCCTTTAGCCAAGCTATTGGCGATAAAAAAGGGATCGTTCGATATGGACATGCATATGTGCCATTGGATGAAGCCTTATCGCGTGTGGTAATCGATTTTTCAGGCCGACCAGGATTAGAATTCAATGTTGACTTTACACGCTCCCATGTCGGAGATTTCGATGTAGATTTAACCCATGAGTTTTTTCAAGGTTTTGTAAATCACGCAAATGTAACCTTGCATATAGATAGTTTAAAGGGTGTAAACTCTCACCATATTGCTGAGACCATCTTTAAAGCTTTTGGACGTGCATTGCGTATGGCGGCTACACCGGATGAGCGCATGCAAGGCATCATTCCATCCACAAAAGGAAGCTTGTAAACATCAAACGTTAAATATGAGCAACATTGCCATAATTGATTACGGAATGGGTAATTTATACTCCGTTACAAAAGCGGTTGAACATGTTG
>CAZFEP010000047.1:0-9593 GCA_964517365.1 uncultured Thiotrichales bacterium
TATACCAAACCCCGAGATCGTCTTCCATTACACCATTGGGTTTTTTACTGATCTGGATGAGTTTAGGGTGCATATGAAGCCTAAAATGCGAGAATGTATGCGAAATGACCGGTAATGACTGGGGTTGGTGTGAGAAAAATTGTGTTTGTTGATTCAACCAAACCTCGTATTTCTCGATATTTTCAAACTCCGGGAAACTATACAGACCGCCCCATATCCCGGTCGGTGGACGTTTTTCTAGCCAAATAGATTCATCTTCATTATTTTGAATAATAGCCACTACAATTTCACGTTGAGGAATTTTTTTGGATGGCTTCGGAGTAGGCAACTCATTTTGTCTTTGCTGAGCAAACGCTGCGCAGCCCTCTTGCACCGGGCAATCATCGCAATTTGGTTTGCTACGCGTGCACAAAGTAGCACCGAGATCCATCATGGCTTGTGTATAGTTCGCAAATGATTTGTCTGGCAATATAGATTCTGCGCGTTGCCAAAGTTGTAGTTCGACCTCTCGTGTGCCGGGCCAACCTTCTATTGCAAAATATCGGGCCAAGACTCTTTTTACATTGCCATCCAAAATAGCATGAGGCTGATCAAAGCTTAAGGCAAGAACAGCAGCTGCAGTAGAACGACCCACACCGGGCAAATCTATCACTTGTTTGATATCTTTAGGGAACTTACCTGCATGCTCTTCACATATTTGTTGTGCAGCTTTATGCAAATTCCTCGCACGCGCGTAATAGCCTAGCCCTGTCCAATGATGAAGCACTTCATCTACATCACTTTCTGCAAGTTTATTAACATTTGGGAAACGTTGCATAAACTTTTCATAATATGGAATTACCGTATCTACGCGTGTTTGCTGCAGCATAATTTCTGATACCCATACTTTGTAAGCATCATGATCTTGTTGCCAAGGCAGATTCTTGCGGCCATGTTGTTCAAACCAGAACAACACACGTTGGCTAAAGTTTTTACTCATTATGGCGTGGGATAGTTACTTTGTGTGGTAGTTGGGTGCAATCATTTGCAAACGTTGCACTATTTCTTCAATTCTCTTGATAAACTTTTTTGTCACTGTGCGCGAGCGAACCACTGGCGGGATCCAGAACTTAGGCTGCATCGTTGCTTGATAGCTTACTTTTGTATAACCATCATCACTTACAAACTTCCAACTTGTATGACCAGAACGAAGATCGCTCAAGAAGGGCACTACTTCTGCATCTATTGACTCAAATGCATGCTGTGTAATATTTTCTACTCTGGTAATTTTTTTACAGAAAAATAGTGCACAGTCTTTTACTACAGTACGTATTCTTACTTTATTAGTATCAATATTGTTTTCGAGAATTTCACTCTCGATGATGGAAGGATGAAGTTCAGTAATATTTTCATAATCAGTCAGTGCAGCGACTACACTTTCAGCACTCGACTCTACAACGAAATTTGCCTGCAAGTAATAAATTCCTTGTTTATATTCCGCAGTAATCTCCTCAGCTGAATCATCATTAGCATAAACAAGGCTACCTGTATTAAGCCATACTATAAGCCATACTAATGCAGCACAAAGTATGAGTTTCATTTAAAACAGCTTAATACCTTTCAACTTATCACCCAATTTTTCATTAAGCTTCTCTTTAAGCTCTTCTTTCTTTTCTTCTTTCTTTTCTTCAAACTCTTGCTTGAGTTCTTCTTTCTTCTCTTCAATTTTTTCAGATTGTGTGCACTTTAGCGCTGCTTTCAAATCTACACCGTAACTTAATTTTTCAAACGGGCCTTTTATGGTAACTGGTACTCCGCACTTGCCAGGCTCTTCAGATAGACCAATTGAAATAGTATAGTCTGTTGAAGACTTGCCGATATCAACCTTACCAACACCCTTCGCAACAATAAGGGGCGTGTTAAGTATAAAATCTTTGTTATCCGTTAAACCGTTTGTGATATTGAAGGTGCCAAATAATTTATCAAACACAAGCTCCTCACCCGCAGCCTTCGGTTCACGCCCTTTCAGAAGTGCAGCAGCTTTTTCAACATTGGCTGCAAGTTTCGCATCTCGTAATGCACCATTGCCTGCATTTAAATCAACTTTTCCACCTAAAGCTCGCTTTAACTCTGCAACACTGTTACCAGCCGTATTGATATCAAGAGAAAGATTACTTAAGCCTCGCAAATAAGCTTTTTCTTCACCTAGAAAATCCATGCTTAACTTATCAATTTGAACATCTGCCAGATCAGTTGAAAGTGCATACTTCGGTGTATCATTGCGCACATCTACACTCGCTTTACCTTTCATAGTTCCATCATAAAGATTCATGGACATGGGCGTGACTTGCAGTAGACCTTCTTTCGCCGTGACAGTTGCTTTTACATTGGTCATCGACATGCCTGAAACAATGAGTTTGCCTACAGAAATGTCGCCATTTACTCGCATATCTCTAAGTGTTTGGGTTGGGAGTTCAATCGCCTCATTTTCGTCGGCAGCTGTGCTTTCTGCTTTTTCTTCAGCACTTGAAGTGGGTAATAACTTATCCAAGTCTAATAGATCAGAGGCTAATGAAAATTTAACATCAGGCTTACTAAACGACTTTACAGAAGCATTACCGGTTAGTTGTGTATCAAGCATCGAAACCACTAATGAAGTAAGACTTAGTGCCTCATTAGAAATATCTGCATCGATATTGGTTTGCATAGAGACGTCTAGCTTACCCTCTGGAAAAGCATCACCTGTTCCTGCAATTTTAATATCCGTATTTTGCATAGAATATTTTTGGGTAGCAAAATTTCCACTTACATTGGAGGTTAAATCTAGATCTAACGCGCCATTTGGAAAAGATTCTCCTGTGCTATAAAGATCAACCTTTAAACCTTGTAGATTCAATGTTTGTGCTGTTGAATCGAACAATGCTTTTGTAGCTATCTCTAAATTTGCATCCATCACTGGAGATGCATTCTTTAGCTTTAGATCCATTTTTACATCAGTAGGTTTGCCATCAACCAACTCACCCGTGGTTAAATTGAACGGCGCAATTTGTACTTTTGTGCCCACCTGATCATCTCGCCATACTAATTCTGCATCGGTAACTTCTACTCCATTAATCACAACATCCACTGCAGGGCTGGATGAGCTTTCTGAAGAATCTTCTGACGCAGCAGTTTCTTCTGGCATTAGATCATCCCAGTTGGTTACGCCTTGTGCATTGGTATGTAAGCTAACTTTCAAACCATGCAGTACTAACTTTGAAGCCTCTACTTTGCTTTTTAACAAAGGTAACACCGCTACATTTATATTCACTTTATCAATTGTAGCCATCGGTGCTTCACCAAAACCTGGTGCATTTCCAAACGTAGTTTGCCCTAATGTAAGCCCTAGACGAGGCCATAAGGTATGCTCAATGTCACCCGCAATAACTAAATCTCTACCCGTTGCCTCTTTGACTTTGTTTACGATTAATTCTTTATAGTTATTTAAATCTAGCGTTTTTATAAAAAATGCCCCGCCACCAATGACTACAACAACCAATAAAATAATTGCGATAAATAGATACTTAATTATTTTCATCAACGTTTTCCTGAGTAATTTTATAGTTATACTTTTGAATAGACTTATTTGTAAATAAATCCATTTACACTACTAGAAGTTTATCAATCACGTGTCCACGTTCCTGACTTTCCACCTGTCTTACTTAATAAGGCAATGTCTTGCAAAATCATACCCCGATCAACTGCCTTACACATGTCATAAATCGTTAATAATGCAACTTGTACGGCGGTGATTGCTTCCATTTCAACACCGGTTTGACCTTTTGTCTCCGCTGTCGCTTTGCAATAAATGGCCGCAGGTGTTTCCTCTACTTCAAAATCAAGTTCCACTGAGGTTAAGGCTAAGGGATGACACAACGGCACTAGCTCTGCAGTTTTCTTTGCGCCCATTATTCCAGCAATGCGGGCAATCCCCAACACATCACCTTTTTTATGACCGCCGGTTTGTACCAGCTTTAGCGTTTCTGTTTGCATGCTGATACGCCCATCTGCGATAGCTACACGATGACTGACAGGTTTATCTACCACATTAACCATGTGGGCTTCACCTTCTTTATTAAAGTGGGTTAGTTTGCTCATGTTCTGTAAATGGTACCATTTCATATTGATCTGTTGACAATCATTTCGAGGTTTATATCTAAAAGTATGTCTGTACATGTTAAATACTTTGCAAGTTTACGAGAGGCCATTGGCCGTAGCGAAGACGAGGTACCCTTTGCAGATGCCATTACTGTTTCACAAGTTTGGGAACATGCCACTCAAAATATGCCACGCCCAGATCGCTTATTAGTGGCAGTGAATCAAGAATATGCGGATTTTAATTGCATGGTCCGCGATGAAGACGAGGTTGCGTTCTTCCCTCCGGTTACCGGTGGCTAGCGCCAGCTGCCAGTGGATTATTATAGACAGGGCCGCCACATTACGGTCGTTAGCCATGGCTTTTCCTTGTTCGGATTTATATTTGCCTGGGGCTGGTTATTTTCTAAAAGGCTTTGGCAACAGGGTATTGTTACGCTTATCTTATATATCCCTACCTATTTTTTTCACTCCGCTGCAATGACATCTATTGTGGAGACATCAACACTACCGGTATTTTACTGGCTCATACCTTCAATAATCCTGTTTTTAGTTCATCTCTATATAGGACTAAAAGGTAATCAATTTCTGAAAACCGCATTGATTGCTCGTGGTTATGAAAAAGTCTCGCTATCGGATCAATAAAAACAACCCACGCGAGTCTCTCTGAATATTGAGTAGCGTTGCATCCGCGTTTCGCTTAATGGCTGCCTGCATATCACTGATACTTTTAACGCGTTGTTTATTTACACTCAGTATAATGTCACCTTTGCGCAATCCTGATGAGGCTGCCTTACCTTTAGCACTTAATACTTCAATTCCTGAAATCGATCCTCTTGAAGTCTCTTCTCTCACCTCCCCTAATTCTGCACCTGCCAAACGTTTACTAAGTTTTACACCTTTTATACTGTTGGTAATTTGGTCTTCAACCGTTGCCGACAATGTTTGTAGCTTGCCATTTCGCAGTACTTCAATTTTTACACTACTGCCAATTCGTAACAATCCAATTTCATTTCTAACATGTGATGAACTGATGGCTTCTTTACCATTCACTTTAACGATCACATCTCCGACCTTCATGCCAGCATTTTCAGCCGGTGAATCTGCTTCAACACGTGCTACCACGACACCTTTGTTACGCTCAATACCAAACGCCTTTGCCAATTCTGGGGTTACATCTTGCGCGCTAAATCCTAAACGCCCACGTTTGACCTCGCCGTGCTCAATGAGCTGTTCGGTAATTTTCTTTGCCATATTCATGGGAATTGCAAAACCAATACCTACATTACCGCCGCTAGGGCCATAGATGGCTGTATTAATCCCAATTAATTCACCACGCAAATTCACCAGCGCACCCCCTGAGTTACCGGGGTTGATCGATGCATCTGTTTGAATAAAATCTTCATAGGATTCAATACCCAGACCACTGCGACCTAATGCACTTACAATTCCAGAAGTAACTGTTTGACCTAAACCAAATGGATTGCCAATGGCTACTACAAAATCCCCTTGCCTGAGCACATCAGAGTCTCCTAAAGAAATCTCGTTTAGGTTATCAGCTTCAATTTGAATAACTGCGATATCTGCACCAGGATCTTTGCCAATCACTTTTGCATCAAAACGTTGTCCATTCTCTAACGTCACCACTATATCTTGTGCTTTATCGATTACATGAGAGTTGGTAATTACATAACCATTTTGTGCATCAATAATAACCCCAGAACCCAAACCGGTTGTGCGACGTTCTCGTGGCTGTTGTGGTGCATCAAAAAATCTCCTGAAGAACGGATCATCAAAAAATGGATCTCGAACCACCACTTTGCCGGTAGTTGAAATATTTACTACGGAAGGAGTCGTGCGTTCCAGCATGGGTGCCAAAGTTGGAAGCGGTTGACCGTCTACAATATTTGGAAGCTCTGCATAAGCAGTTGTAAAACTTAACAGCAGTGCAAGTAAGATGATATTGCGCATGATATGTAAGTTCCTATAAAAATTTATCTTCAATTATTTTAAATGCAATCAATACATATTGATTAATTTACACAACTAAGCACACTCTAACCAGTTTATATAACTGAGACTTTATTATAGAAATAAAGATCCCTTGAAATTAGTTATTAAATTCAGCCAGTATATTTCTATATGGTGCGTAACTTTTATGTTTATGATTTTTTAGTTATAGCTTTTTACGTGGGTCAAACTCAAACCGCTTAGCCATTTCTTCAAAATACGCTTTATCTTCATCAGAACAATTCTCAGGCATCATTATTTGCAAGCTAACAATTTGATCGCCCACCGATTCACCCTGGCCTTTCATGCCACGATTTTTTAAACGTAATTTTTTTCCTGACTGCGAACCTGGGGGTATTTTTGCTTCCACATAGCCGCCTAAAGTCGGCACTTTTACTTGTGCACCCAATACTGCTTCCCAGGGGCTAATGGGGAGATCCAGTAATATATTTTTTCCATCGAGTTTGTACTGGTGATGAGGTGTCACAGTGATCTCCAGGTATAAATCTCCATTGGGTCCACCCCCCGCACCTTGTCCACCTTGCCCTGTTAGCCGAATACGTTTTCCTGAGGTGATACCAGCAGGTATTTTTACATCCAAATTTCGACCGTTACCCGTTTGCTGATTACCCAAACGAATATTTTTTTTGGCGCCTTGATAGGCATCTTCTAGCGTTATTGAAATATTTGCGTTTTGATCCGCACCTTTTGCCTGATAGGTACGTTGCTGAAAACCTCCAGACTGATCAAAGCTGGCGCCACCACCGAACATGGATTCAAAGAAATCACTAAAGTCGCCAGCACCACCAAATCCTGCACTTCTGGCATGACCTGCTGAACCTGAAAAAGCATCTTCCCATCCGGGCGGTGGGTTAAAGTTTTGCCCTTGTTTCCAATTTGCACCAAGTTGATCATAGGCTTGGCGCTTTTCTTTATCTTTTAACACTTCATAGGCTTCGCCCAGTTCTTTGAATTTTGTTTCCGCATTAGATTCTTTACTAACGTCAGGATGATACTTGCGCGCAAGACGACGGTAAGCTTTTTTAATATCAGCTTCATTCGCATCGCGCTCTACATCAAGTATTTTATAATAATCTTTATATTCCATAACATCCTGATAATAATTCTATATATAAACAGCCCTACATAAGAACGCCGCGAATACGCGGCGTCCAGTTTATTTTCCCATTCTCTAAATTTAGAGAAGAAGCATACTCATGCATCCATGCAGACACATCTTTATTGAATTAGATTTTTTGAATCAGACTCGTTTCGTTAAATCATCCTTCAACCGAAATTTTCTTTGGTAATACTTTTTCTTTTTTGGGAATATGCAGCTTAAGAACACCATGTTCAGTTTTAGCCGTTATATTATCTGCATCAACCGTATCGGGCAGTGTAAACTGACGGTAAAAACTTCCATATTTTCGTTCAGCTCGACTGTATTCCTCACTTCCATCCTGAGCTTCAGGCTTTCGTTCGCCTTGAACCGTTAGCACATTATCTTCTAATGAAACATCAATGTCTTTAGGCTCAACACCCGCTACTTCAGCGACCACCTGATACGCATCCTTGGTTTCTCTAACATCAACTGCAGGCACCCAGTTTTTTTCAGTATCTGTATACCCGGCAGCATTAGTATTAAACATACGATCTAGCTCTCCACGAAAATCACGGAAAGTATCTACTGGATCTTGATAAACTCTTGCAAGCATTTTAGCCTCCTAACAATTGAGTAATTAATGTTGTTAACTGGAATATGTGGGCTAATTTTAGCTTTTCAAGGCAAATTTCTGCTTTTTTTTAATTTTTTATAAAAAAATTTACTTGAATTCGAATTTATTTAACTTCGGGCTTATTTAACCTCGAAACGGGCAGCAGCACGGTTCTTTTGCACCGCATCGGGTGTGAAAATTTGACCATTCATGGCCAAGTAAATTCCATGCGGCAAATGTTGGGCTGCAGAGATTGCATAACCGATGTTAAAAATAGCATCTGTATTTCGAAAACGTGCGGGTTGCATCGCTCCAGTCAACACAATAGTTTTATCTTTTATATCACTTAGACGCTGCGCAGTATTAATCATGGTGTCCGTGCCATGTGTTATTAGAATATTCTCACAAGACTCGGTAGACACTTGCTGATAAATCATGTCGCGATCTTCATCTGTTATTTCTAAACTATCTTTCTTAAGAATTGAAGCCACTTCAAACGAGAACTTTACCAATGCTTCTTTTAAAATATTTGCCGCAACAGGCTCGCCAATTTGGAATTCACTTAACGCGTCAAAATAAACTTTATCTATAGTGCCACCCGTACAAAATAATTTAACTTGATGCTTCTCTAAATGCTCTTGGTTTGACATGACTAACCTACTTTTTAATTTTATTCTATGTTCTGAACTTGTTCACGCATTTGTTCGATTAAAACCTTTAAATCTACAGCCGCTTGTGTTGTTTCTATATCTGCAGACTTGGATGCCAATGTATTAGCTTCACGGTTGAACTCTTGCATTAAAAAATCTAAACGCCGACCGATAGGATCCTTACGATCGAATATAGTCTGCATTTCAGTTAAATGACTATCTAATCGATCCAGCTCTTCTGCCACATCTAATTTTTGCGATGCATACACTAACTCTTGTTCGAAACGCTGCTGGTCCATATCAACATTGAGCTCATCAATGCGTTGTTGTTGTTTTTGCTTAATCGACTCTAAAACTTGTGGGTAACGTTCCCGTACACGCTTAACAATTATTTGGATTTCACTACAACGCTCTTGTAACATATTTTTTAAGCGCTCGCCTTCAGTGCCACGCATCTCTACAAGCTGCATCGTCGCGCTTTTAAATAATTCCAAGCAGGTAGCATGAAAACTATTCATATCAGTTTCTGCGGTACGCACCACACCCGGCCAGGATAGCAAATCTACTGCCTTCGCCGGTGTGGCTTGAGGTAGCTTTTCATTAACATGGTTAATTTTTTCTATCAGACTCTCTAACAAGGGTCCATTAATCTCTAATGCTGCCGTTTGAGCCTCAGCTAACTGATAGCGAAAAGTACAATCTACTTTGCCTCGTGCAAGCTTGGATTGTAGAAATTTACGCAATTGTGGCTCGATGCGACGAATTTCTTCTGGCAAGCGTAAATTAATTTCTAAATAGCGATGGTTAACCGAACGCAATTCCCAACTTACATTGCCCTGATCACATACATCTTCTACCCGGGCAAAGCCCGTCATACTGCATAGCATTTTATTTTATCCTTTTAGATTCTCATGCTGCCTAAAATAAGCATGTATATACTATAAGTTGAAATACAATCGAATTTTTTTGCGTATAATGCGCGACTCTTTGCAATTCCACCAGGTCGTTTTATGAATACTTCTAATACATCTACCAGTACATCTACAAGTGCATCTACAAGTTCTGGCATCCATCGACCCAGCGGTCGCCAACCAGACCAAATGCG
>CAZFEP010000047.1:9693-11089 GCA_964517365.1 uncultured Thiotrichales bacterium
CATCTACAAGTTCTGGCATCCATCGACCCAGCGGTCGCCAACCAGACCAAATGCGTGATATCACCTTTACACGTAACTATACCAAGCATGCAGAGGGTTCTGTATTAGCAGAATTTGGTGACACCAAGGTTCTTTGTACCGCCAGTGTGACAGATCAAGTACCAAGATTCTTAAAAGGCAAAGGACAAGGCTGGATAACAGCAGAATATGGCATGTTGCCACGCTCTACGAATACCAGAATGGGACGTGAAGCATCTCGTGGCAAACAAGGTGGGCGCACGCTTGAAATTCAGCGTTTAATAGGCCGGTCACTACGTTCAGCTGTTGATCTAAAACAATTAGGCGAATACTCCATCACAGTAGACTGCGATGTAATTCAAGCGGATGGCGGTACACGAACGACCTCAATATCAGGTGGCTTTGTTGCGCTCTATGATGCAATTCAGAAAATGCTGGCCTCTGGTGATCTCAAGAAAGACCCGGTCACACATTACATTGCCGCGATCTCTGCTGGCATTTATAAAAATGTACCTGTGCTGGATCTTGATTACGCTGAAGACAGTGACGCTGAAACCGATATGAATATTGTCATGAATGACAAACAAGCCTTTATTGAAATTCAAGGCACTGCCGAACAACAAGCCTTTACGCAAGATGAGTTAAACAGCTTATTAGGCTTAGGTAACAAAGGAATTCAAGAAATCATTCAACAACAGAAAGCCTGTTTGAGCTAATTCTTTATTTGATTCACTTTATTTGATTGAACAGACATGTACCTGCCTTATGAATACCGAAAAAATTGTATTAGCTAGTGGAAATTCAGGAAAGTTAAGAGAAATTCAAGCAGTTCTGGATGAACAACGTTTTACATTAATTAAACAATCAGAATTTAATGTTCCCGATGTGCCTGAAACTGGTACCACCTTTGTAGAAAATGCCATCATCAAGGCGCGGCATGCCGCTAAACTTACCAACCTGCCAGCGCTCGCGGATGATTCCGGGATTGAAGTGGATGCCCTGCAGGGCGCACCCGGAGTCTATAGTGCGCGTTATTCCGGCATACATGGTGCGGACGATGCCAATAACACCAAACTCTTACAAGAAATGAAAAACGTTGCAGAAGATCAGCGCACCGCTCGTTTCCAATGTGTGATTGTTTATATGCGTCACGCAGATGACCCTATGCCATTAATTTGTGAAGGAACTTGGGAAGGAAAATTACTGCATGACTTATCTGGCCCAAACGGATTTGGTTATGACCCGTTATTTTATGTGCCTACACACGACTGCTCTTCTGCAGAGCTAGACCCTGATGAAAAAAATCGCATTAGTCATCGCGCACAAGCGCTACAAAAATTAATCACACAATTAAAATAAGTCGATATAAACTAGATTT
>CAZFEP010000047.1:11189-14393 GCA_964517365.1 uncultured Thiotrichales bacterium
AACTAGATTTAGCATGCATCATTTAGCTCAAACGTAAAGACACTTGATTGATATGAGATGACCATAAATAAGCAAAGATGAGCCAACGTAAAGACAATGTGCCTTTATCACTCTATGTGCACATACCTTGGTGTATAAAAAAATGTCCTTATTGTGATTTTAATTCTCATGAGATACAACATTCATTACCTGAAGAAGATTACATTGATGCGTTAATTCTTGATGTAACCTTACAAGCCAAAAGCGTGCAGGACCGTGAAGTGATTAGTATATTTATCGGCGGCGGAACACCCAGCATTTTTTCAGCCAATGGCATAAAACGCCTCATGAATGCCATTCAAGATCAATTAAACATAAGTGCTACAGCAGAGATAACTATCGAGGCAAATCCTGGCACAACGGACCAAGAAAATTTTACAGGCTTTCGAGATGCAGGGATTAATCGAATTTCAATAGGTGTGCAAAGTTTTACCGATTCACAGCTGCAGAAACTGGGACGCATACACTCTGCCGAGGACGCTATAAATGGTGTGAATACCGCCAAGCAAGCAGGGTTCGAAAATTTTAACATTGATTTAATGTATGCATTACCACAACAAAATATAACCGCAGCACTTTATGATATAGAACAAGCTATTCAGCTAAACCCTACACACATTTCATATTACCAACTCACTATTGAACCCAATACCAGTTTTTACCGACAACCACCAAGCCTTCCTGATACTCAAGAAAGCTGGGAGATTCAACAAAACGGTATGGCATTGCTCGCAACACATGGTTTTCAACAATATGAAGTCTCTGCTTACTCTAAAGAAAATCATCAATGCACTCACAACAACAACTATTGGCAGTTTGGCGACTACCTAGGTATTGGTGCAGGTGCCCACCAAAAACTAACACTACATGATTCGTCACAAAACAAACTCAACTGCATTACTCGCTCTGAAAAACCCAAACATCCTCAACAATATATGCGCTTCATCAACGAGGGGCAGGCATCGGTTACACACACGTTAACGGAAGAGGATATTATTTTCGAATTTATGTTGAATGCTTTACGCTTGAAACAAGGTTTTACCAAACAACAATTTGAGTTGCATACCGGATTACCTATTGAAAAAATAAATAATCCCTTACAAACTCATATTTCAGATGGTTTATTGGTAAAAAATAATAATAATATTCACTGTAGCGAGCGTGGTTACAAATTCTTAGATGATGTTTTACAACATTGGTTACCACAAGCTACGCTTGTTTAATCATCACTTTGACATATTTAAGCCATATTTTTATAAGAGTATTGGCTTTTAAGATTTAACAGGTAATTTCAATGCAAACAAAATGGCTAGCTCTAGGTGCATTACTATTAACCTTAATAGGCACGGGTGGATATTGGCTCGGACAAAAATCAACACACAATTTTGGCAAAGATCTATTCAGTCAAAACGCAGTAGCACCGATTGAAGCTGAAAAAACCATGACGGTTGAAGAGGCACAACAACAACGCAAAAATCATTATCAAAACATCATTAGTATTTCTGAAGTTTTATCATTACCTTCGTTTTTTGCGCAACAAGAGGCACTACATTCTCTAGCGGGTCGTGCTAATAGAGTTGAATTACAGCAATTACTTTCACAAGCTGCAGCGGTTACCAACGCGCAACAACGTGAAAGTTTTTTACAAATTGTTATTGCACGTCTAACTGAAATTGACCCGCAAACTGCAGCAAACATTGCGATAGAAGCTTACCAGAACAAAAATTATTCGCTGCTGTCACAAACATATCGACATTGGGCAAAAATCAATATTGATGCTGCCATCATAAGTGCAAACAATATCAAGAATAACAACTTACAAAGCATCGCAGCCCAAAGCATCATCAGCATTATAAATGTGGATGACATTCAGCAGGTCAGCATCATCTCAGAACGCTTAGGAATAGACGCATCGAATGATCAGTATGTGAGCAATGCATTAATCGAAAAATCCAAACAAGACCCTGAAACTGCAATGAAAGATGCCATGGCCATGGCGACAAGTTATGAACGTGACAGTGCTTTACAAGGCATCATCGATACCTGGGCTGCACAGGATCCCCAACAAGCATATAGTTATGTCGAACGCATGACAGACAAGCGCATACGCCAACAGTTATTAGAAACGGTATTGTATCGTTGGGCTGAAACAGATCCCTTGGCGGCTTATGAAGTTTTACAAACGCTGCCTACAGGAAGAAGCCAAAGCAATATTAACTATACGGTGTTTACATCCCTAGCCACCGAAAATCCCAAACAAGCGCTGGATATAATCGAAAACATTCCGTCATCTCGAGACCGGGTGGAAGCATATAGCGCAACGATTCAAACTTGGGCAGCAAACGATGCACCAGCAGCCGCCCTCTTTGTTGCTCAGTTAGATAACAAACAACTGAAACAGCAACTCGCACCTACCGTGATCCAGTATTTAAGTTCGCAGTCCCCTGAAGAAGCGTTAACCTGGGCAAAGGAATTAGATCCG
This sequence comes from uncultured Thiotrichales bacterium, assembly GCA_964517365.1. Classification (GTDB taxonomy): domain Bacteria; phylum Pseudomonadota; class Gammaproteobacteria; order UBA4575; family UBA4575; genus JABDMD01. The sequence continues at coordinate 13,711 of CAZFEP010000047.1, forward strand.
ACAGGACAGCTTTATTTGCAAAATACCGTAGTCTCTCAAATTGCCACTGAAAACCCGGAACGTGCCTTACAGATTGCACTTGGTTCTCAACAACCCGTGTTACGACAACAACTGATTGTTACGGTGATTGACAACCTTTCATACAATGATCCAGAACGAGCTTCCAGTATGATCGATCAGCTTCCGTATACAGATATCAATTCTGAAACAGTTAACTCTGTAGTCTATAACTGGGCAAATACTGATCCCGATGCAGCCATAGCATGGGTGAATAGTAAAAGCGGACAAGTGCGTGATGATGCTTTAATCAGTATCGGTAGCCAACTGGCAAGTGTAAACCCTGATTATGCTGTCAGTTACTTACCACAACTTTCAGGCTCGGTGCGTGAAAGTTGGGCTCAAAATATTACTTACTACTATTCATCTTACGACATAATTGAAGCTGCAACATGGATTGAGAATTTCAGAGGCGAAACGCTTTATGAAAATTTACTCCGTTCAGTCGTAGGGGTTGCCGCCAACTCTGATGTCGACTATGCATTACAACTCACACAAAATATGCCCTCACAAACTCAGCGTAATACGATGATTCGTCAAATTGCGGATCAAATTTCCTATAACGACCCACAACGGGCGGATCAGCTTTATGCACGCCTCCCTAAAGACCCATCAATAGAAGATAA
>CAZFEP010000048.1:0-7673 GCA_964517365.1 uncultured Thiotrichales bacterium
TTATTGATGCACTTAATCTTATCGTGAGGCTAGTCAATATTGGTGACGCAAAATCTCTAGCCTGTCACCCTGCCACCACTACTCACCGACAGCTTTCAAAAGAAGAACAGGCTGCAGCAGGTGTTAGCGAAGATTTAGTGCGACTCTCTATTGGTATCGAGCATATTGATGACATTTTGGAAGACATTGAACAAGCGCTAGCCAAAACATAAGCATTGAAGACACTGATCAGGAAGTGACGGAATACACCCCACCTATTGCTTTCCGCAATGGTCACAGTAACACCATTGCGGCAGCATCATTATTACGCAAAGCTTATGCCACAAAAATAAGTCGACACTTTCGCAAAAAAAGCAACGAACATGTTTTATCTCTTAGCAATGAAATAAAATTGCAAGGTTTATCTACCTTACATGAAACTTCAGAACCAAAACCACTCGTTTTAATCCTGCATGGCTGGCTAGGATGTGCAGATTCTTTATATCTACTTCCTTTAGCCAGCCAATTACATGCAGATGGTTTTAATATCTTTCGACTCAATTTCAGGGATCACGGTGGCACTCAACACCTAAATAAAGAATTATTTCACTCCTGCCGATTAGAGGAAGTACTGGATGCTACACAAGCCATCCAGCAACTCATCCCTCACACAAAATTTTATATAATAGGTTTCTCTTTAGGAGGAAATTTCGCTCTACGAATTGGCGCAAAAGCTAAACATAAGCATCTGAAGATTGATAAAATCATTTCGGTTTGTCCCGTCATGAATGCAGCAAATGCATTAGATGAGACCCAATCTATGCTAAAAGTATATACCGAGTATTACTTGCAGCGCTGGAAAAATATGTTGAAAGAAAAACATAGCCATTATCCGGATCACTATGATTTTGAGATAATTAATAAGCAAACTTCACTAGTAAACATGACTGAACATTTACTATTAAATTATACAGAGTTTGATTCAGTCAAAAATTATCTAGAAGAATATTCAATCACAGGAGACTGTTTACAATCATTATCCATTATCAGTGATGTGTTTATTGCCAAGGACGATCCCGTCATCCCATTTAAAGATTGGCAAAACCTATGCCCCTCGGAATACCTGAATATTCACCAGACTCGATTTGGTGGCCACTGCGGCTATTTAAATGGATTATTCAATACTAGTTGGATCGACCAACAAATCATTAAAAGCTTACTGCCATAAAAAAACCTACTGCATCAAAGATGCAGTAGGTTTAAAGGAAGTCCCAATTAATTACTTACTTGTTTATTGTGCAGGTGGTGTAGTACTAAATCCATTCTTCATGTATTTAGCCACATTCGTTGCGCAGTTTGTAAGGTCATTACCATCCGCAACGTCCACGCAATCCGAAGGCATACCGCCCTCACCCGCTTCTGGAGCTGGCATAGTAATGCTTGTGATTAATGCAACATTACCTTCATTTTGCACATTTACAAAATCAGTAATATCGTCATATAAACCGTCACTTAGTATGCCTCGGCCATCGGTTCCATGACATGTTTCACAACTTGCACCGTTGATAACTTTCTTGTATTCAATTTGACCTTGAACCAGTAATGGATCTCCTGCATTCACCGTAGCAGTAACATTTTGCGTTACATTCGCTCCGTTCACACCCATACAATTAAGCGTGAAAGTTGTGGTCTCTTGCAGGTTAGCAATCACTTCACTATAGGTTGCCAAAGCTACATCTTTAGCGCCAGTCCAAGCAGCATTTGCAGGATTCGCACTTGCAGTACATGCTTGCAGATCGGTTGGATTCCAGGCCAACGTCACGGCATCACCTTGATTAACTGTTGCACTTGCAGCGTTATTCACCGTAAAGGTTAACGCAGGATTAACCGCCACTACAGTAACGTTAGTACTGACCGTTGTAGGTGTGCCAATTGCGTTATTACAAGTTAATGAGAAAGTAGTATTTGCAACCAAGTTGTTAATCACTTCAGATCCATTTAATGCCTTGTCACCTGTCCATCCACCTGCCGCAGTACAGTTTCCTACTGCACCTGTTGAAGTCCAGGTTAAGGTTGTAGAACCATTAAATGGTACATTCATGGATGGATCTGCTGTCAAGTTTACGGTTGGTGCACCCGGTGCCGCAGCAACCGTCACATCTACTGTAGCAACCACCGAGTCAATTCCACCTTTAGTACAAGTCAAAGTGAATTGGTTAACACCTGAAGTGGTCAGGTTAGTAAGCGTTAGCATACTGGTAGGCAATAATGCGCCCATCCATTGATTCCCCGGATTCGCGCCACCCGCAGTACAGGCGTCACCATCTGATGCCCAATTCAATGTAACCATACCACCAAATGCAACCGTTGCTTGATCAACTGCAAACTGACTTATCACTGGCTGAACATCGTTATCTGTATTGGTAACCGATACATCCGATGCATCACGAGCACTATAAGATGGATCCGCACTAATCGCTGGTGCAGTCACTACGCTATATGCAATATCACCATCGACCATCGGTGCGGCAGCATCATCTACGCCGGTTACGGTTATGGTTTGTGGGACATTATAGTTTGCAGCGGTGAATGCCACTGAAGCTGGCAACACGGTGCCCTCTGCAGCATTACTACTAGATAAACCAATGGTTACCGTTTGAGTAGGTACCGTTCCTAAAACTATTGTAAAGGTAGCAGCATCTCCATTCTCACTTGTCGTCAAGCCAGCAACTGGATCAACTGTGATTACGCCAGGAGGCGGCACTTCATTATCTGTATTCGTTACTGATACATCTGCAGGATTTATTGCTGCGTAGTCAACATCATTACTGGCTGCAGTGGTCACAATGTTGTAAGCAATATTGCCGTCCAGTAATGCATCATCCATACCTGTAATGGTAACCGTTTGTAATTGATTCCAGTTCGCCGTTGTGAAGGTAAGGGTTGTTGGATTCACACTACCCTCAGCTGCGTTATCACTCATTAAGGTGATATCTACATTTTCAGTCGGCAAAGTATTTAAACTTACTGTGAAGGTTGCCGTTCCACCAGCTTCAGTAGTAGTTAAACCTGAAACAGGGTTTACATTAATTGCAGGAGTATCAGGAGGTGTGTTGTTACCAGGAATCGCCAAACCTTGTATGAATCCTTCAATAATAAATTGTGATACGTCACTTGCACAAGCGCCTGTACATGCTGCAGGACTATAAGGAGATGCAGGCATTAATAAATCGTTATAGGTTGTTAGCGTTGCATGATCAGCACATGTTGGACAATCTTGAATGTTATCGATAGGTCCACCAGCACTGGTGCCTTTACCTTGTAAACCATGGCAACCAACACATGAATAACCAGGATCTACATAAATATCATGTCCGCGCTTTGCAGTATCTGATAAAAGTGCAGTGTTGAGGCCACTATTGCCGCTGTTAGGCATTTCACCAGAACTTTCGCCATCTGACTCACCACCACAGGCGCTAATACAAAACGATATGATCGCCATTACAGCGATGCTTTTTAATATGCCATTCATTGTTCCAACTCCAATTGAAATCAATTTATTTATTACTTGCCACTAAATGAAAAATCCTATTTTCACTTAATACAAGTGCTTAATATGATTTTGAGATGACTATACTTTTGCCAATTTCCCAATCACATAGATTTACGACATAAGGCCGGTTACTCATGACCTAACATCTACAGCGTCTATGATAGTTAGCTTGTTGAATGATTAATAATTTTTAACCAACCACTGATCCGTTTTTTTTACCCATTAGTCATGGTCATAACTTTAGTAAAAATGTGAACTGAAAATTTACTACCTTAAATCAGTAGATTAGATAAATATAGAAACTAGTTTATAGTTTTGGAGGAATAGGCTTTAGATGCACGCTTAAGCGTGTAGGGGTTTGTTTGAGCTTCCACTCAAACATAGCCGTGTAGGCAAATATGGCGCGTACATATTCACGCGTTTCAGTAAACGGGATAGTGTCTACCCAAACATCTGCAGGCAATTCTATATCTTCAGGCAACCACGCATTGACACGATGCGGCCCTGCATTATATGCAGCCGAAGCTAATGCCCGATGCCCATTAAATTTAGTTAACATGTCGCCAATGTATTTACTGCCAAGATTTATATTAAAACTTGGTGTATTCAAGTTCTGTTGTGTCGGCGCTTTAATTTTTAACTGCCTGGATACTTGTTTTGCTGTCGCGGGCATTAGCTGCATTAAACCTCGCGCACCAACAGGTGAACGAGCTTGAGGATTAAACGCACTTTCACGTCGAATAATGCCATAAACAAATGCTGGCTCTAAACTTCTTTTAGCAGAATATTTTTTAACATGCGCTGTAAAGGGTGTAGGAAAACGAATATTTAAATCATCAAAATATTTTCCTTTAGCTATAGTGCGAATTGCATAATCATGCCAATCCCATTGATGCGCTAATGATGCTGCAATTTGATATTGTCGTGATGAATAACGTTGAGTGGCATAATTCCACTCTCTACGTGCATCGGTTAATTGATTAACTAACAATAATTCTTTTGCGCGGACTATACTTGGCGTTTGCTTTATTCTCTCTAGTTCTTGATTGTCATAAAGAACAGGCTCATCAACAATGTTATAGGGCTCTAAAATCTTATCTGCTGCCAAAAAACCATAGTAACTTCGCTCAGTAGCGATTGTTTTATATAATTTATTTGCATCTGACTGCAAACCTTTTTCTGATAATGCACGCGCTTTCCAATATTGCCATTGTGGCTCTACCTTCTCTTCATCATTTAACATTGCTATCCCACGCAATACCAAATCCCAGTCTAAGCTTCTTATCGCCGATCGGGTGCGCCACATACTGGTGGATGGATCTATGAGTTCTTTAGGTAGTTGATACATCCAAGTAGTCGCACGCTGGTCATGCCTATAGGCTGCGCGTAAAGCTAAATCTCGTTCTACTTCATCATGTAAATCTGAGCCAAAAGCGTAGTTATCTTGAATATCCACCCAAGTAGCATGCGCACCCGTAAGATCCAGCCTAGCTAAGCGTTTCAATCCATGAGCAATAATTTGCCGATTAATATGAGTGTCATCTTGCAAAGCCTTACTTCGTAGATTTGATCTTGGGTTTCCATGAACATCCAACCATAATTTTGCAGCACCTTGCTCACTCTTAGGCAACTTTTTTGCCAAGTATTTAGCTAAGCCTTGGCGGCCTTTAGCTATCGCTAAGCTGAATCGTTCCCATACCTGTTCTTTACTTAAATATCCTTGACCCTCATACCATTCAAACAATGGATCACATGACTTGGGTTGAGACTTATCTACTATCCATAGGTCACGAACTTGATTTAAATATCGTTGTTTATTTTCTTCAAACTGCCCACGATGTATTTTTGTGAGTAAAAAATAGCACTGGAGTTCAGCACTCGTTTCGTTTTTATAATACTTAAGAAAACTATCAGGACGATTTTTTCTTCTTAATTGTGAAAGCCATGCTACACGAAGCCTGGAAGCCAGTGGGCCGTCACCATAGGTATCTATATACGCATCAACTTCTTCATCGCGCAATGTTGAAATACGCGAACGTAACTCGTTATAAACCAAATAGGAGTAAAGAGGATACTCAGTAAGTTGAGGTAGATATTGTTGAAATTGATTAATCTGCTTCTTGTTTAGCGCAGTGAGAGCTTTTTTATACAGATCACGCTCATACTGCCAATCTGTGTTGGCATGTACCTGAGTAATACTAAATGATAAGAAAAAAACAATGACACTGACAAGCCATTTCGCCAGCGGTGATTTTAAACCAAAATATTTTGGTGCAGATAAGTATCTGTGCAACGATGCACTATGTTGCGCAAAATTTACAGCATAATATTTAGAAAGAAGTCGCTTCCTTGTAAGTATCGTTAAGTTGTTCTTCAGCTTTATTTGAGGCACTTTTTAATCTAGCTTTCTGGTCAGATTTTTCAACGAGGCTATCACCATCATGGATCTTCATTGTGCCATCAATCAGCGCGCCTTGCGCAACCGATACAGCGGTACCACTTACATTACCAAAGATTCTAGCACTTCCAGTAATCTCTAGCTTGCCGCGTGCAAAAACATCGCCCTTTACGGTACCACCAATAGTGATGTCATCAGTATGAATATCACCTTCCCAGACTGCTGTAGAAACCAGCTCTACCAAACCATCTATTTCGCCATTACCTTTTACCGTGCCACTGATAATAATTGATCCGGTGCCTTTTACATCACCTTCTATAACGAAATCTTTGCCAAGAATAGTGCCAGGTGCAGAAACTTTATCGCGTAATTTTCGCATACCCATATGGTGCCTCCACTCATACTTTACGTGTATTGATGATATACCCATGCTAACGACTGTATGAGTTGAGCAGGCAATCATCCCGACTGGTGAGTAAAATAATGCTATGAACAGACAATTTGCTTAGAATTCATCAAATATGGATACCGTTATGAATTTTTTAGAAACCTTGTCTAATTCTCCTCATTACTCCTATGGATGGATTATTTTAGCCGTATTAGCCATCTTGCCAGCTATTGTAAGTGTCAATCTTCTGCAACATGACTTATCCAAATATCTTTCAGGCAAAACCAGTCTGAAGCAAATCGCAAAACCCATGCTGTACAACGTGGTGATATTTATTGTTTGCATTTGCATCATGGCATATGCATTTTACTTATATGTATGGATATAACTCATGCTATTTAGACACGAGGCATTTGAGCATCCATTCTTAGACGAAGAGAAAGCAAAACCATGAGGCTCTGAAATAATCACCACAGTACTACTTTGCTTGATCTTTAAATAAAGCAGATACACCAAGCATCATTAAAACTACACCCAGCACTAGCTGCATTGTAAAAGGTTCATCCAATAAAAATATTGCTAACGCAATGGTAAATACCGGGCCAAGCATACCTACCACACCTGTTTGTGCAGGACCTATTCGGCTGATTGCCTCGACCATCATAAAGCTCGGTATGACCGTGCTGAATATCACGAGCAATAATAACCACGTCCACGAAGTAAAGCTTAGTTCTAACGTTGCAATATCTAGGACAATAACGCCATGCAGCAATCCGAAAATACAAGAAGAAATCATAGCGATACAGGTAAACAACTGTGACCCCAGCTGCCTAATAAAACGCTTACTAAATAACACATAGAATGCAAAACTCAACGCAGACCCTAACACCAATAAGGTGCCATGAATCGCTGCTTGCCCAGACATGGCGATCTCTTGCCCCATCACCACCCATAAACCAGCATAAGTGATCACTAATGAAAATAATAAACGACGCGTTAAGGGTTCCTTAAAAAAAAAGAAACCTAACAAAGCCACCATAAAAGGATAGGTAAATAAACCAAGTCTCTCTAACTGTGCACTAATCAATTCAAGACTCATTAAGTCAAGTAACGATGCGAGATAATATCCAATAAAACCTAACAAAAAAACTTTAGCGTACACAGATGTGTCAGTCGTTGCGCTAGACTTTTTAATACGCAGTAACCATATCAATATCATTATATAAATTGGCAGCGAAATCACCATACGAAAGAAAAGCACTTCATCAGCACCTAATTCTTCGAGATAAAGAAATTTAATAAATATCGACTTTAATGAAAATAGCAATGTACCAAACATTGCCAACGCAAAACCT
>CAZFEP010000048.1:7773-14236 GCA_964517365.1 uncultured Thiotrichales bacterium
AAAACAATCAGGAAGATTTTTCTATCACCTTGAAAACAGTATTTTGTTGATTCTTTTCTTCAACCAGTTTTGCTTCTTGAATGGTTGAGTAATGACTAATTTCAACATCCTCTTCAATCCTGGTGGCTACAATAGAAGAATATGTTGACAATTTTCCTAGACTCTCCAGTTTTTGATGCAAACTATTATTTTCTGACTTATGCCAAGCAGACGGCATCACATCATGCACAATCAATAGCCCGTTTTGACTTAGGTTTTCCCATGCAGTTTCAATTTGTGCTTCTTGTTCTTGTTGATTCAAATTTGACAATGAATGGATCAAGCAAATTACATCTGATGGATCTGCAAAACGGATAGCGCTTGCTTCTCCCATTTGAATATCATGGCGACCACCTGTATGAGGTGCAAAATAACTTGAAAAGTTTTCTGCCACAGCGGCTTCAGCCTGAGTGATATGAAATGTGCTGCCTGATGTAACATTGATATAACCACTTAATAACAAATCTGTAACAAGCAAACCATAATCATTACTAATACAATTGACCTTCACAGGAGTCTTAACACCAAATGCATCTAATATAATGCGCTCTACAACTGAGTTATGTGTGTAGTTTGCCCAGACTCTTGTGCTAATTTCAGCAAAGGCAACCGACAAATCATCACGACTACCTGTTTCCAACAATTTACTTAAAGCAAGATTAGCGCGTTGCTGATAAAACCATTGCACGGTGCTTGCGATAGGATCTGGCCATTTGCGACCAACTCCTAATGACATTACCCCATCATTTTCTGCACGCACATTACTAAATCCTGTCCAACGCTCTCGACTTAAAAATATATTTTCCAGAAAGCTCCGCGACCAATACCCTTTTTCTTGCGCTTGCCCCTCAGGATATACCGGCAAAATGATTACGCCACCAGGCTTTACTACTTTCAATAGCTCCAATAAAAACGATGCACCCCAATTACTTGCGAACAAAGGGATGCTTATACCAATGTATACCCTATCGAAAAGATTAGGTAACGAAGGATAAAAGAAATTACCGACTTTTTTGTCATTCAAATCAACACTTAAATGCATTGATAAAGGTGTCATGCTATAGATATTATCATCCGGTCGAATCTGATTATTCTTATCTCTCTCTCCAGAAAAGTAATATTCCAAATCTTCATTGATAAATTCTTCAGATAAATGAAAAGCTGCATCCGCCATAGCTGAAATTCTTAAAGTAAATTAGATAAAATAATATTGAGGATGGATTCTGCTTAAGCAGAGCAGTTGTTGCAAGATAATTTAATAAAGGAAGATACTCTTACTAGCGAAAAGTTAAACTCAGACCTAAACCACCTCTTTTCGAATAAGAATTTCGTGGCAACCTGCAGCTTGATCCACTATAGCTATTAATTGATCGTCCAGCATAACGGTTACTACGATTTCTAACAGGGTAGTAATTAAAATTATTATTTCTTACACCATGACGACCCAAATAAGTAGGGTAAGCTGGGTAGTAAACACTCCTAGGACGTTCTTCACCTTGATTAAGATAAACTATTTGTGGCGTAACATGTTGTGTAGCATTTTGTTTTTTCTTGTTTAATTGTAGTTGTTTGCGCTCTATACGCTCTTTTTTCATTCTCGCCCATTGATTAGTTACCGAGTAATAGTCCTCTCTGTAAGCAACTTGATTTGAACTACTATAAGTATTTGAAACTGCAATTTGTTTCGCCGCTTTTGTAGACTGCTCATCTTCAGGCAACTGATCTGAATAATGCGTAACTCCCTCAGCATCCACCCACTTATGCACAATATCTGCCTGCACTGAATTCGCTGTCAGCAAAAGCAAATACGTTATAAGAATTGGGGATATAAACTTACTTATATGCATAATAATTAGACTCTAGCGCGTAAGCATAGTTCTGTCATGTAATAAGTACTAATTGGGCTATTTCTCGATTATTTGCCAGCCACCTAAATCTTTAGGAGCACTATGCTTCTCTAACATGTCCCAGGTGGTAAAACCTGACTGCTGGCTATAGACCGCTTGCGCAGCTTCTTCAGGGGTTTGGAATGTCAATGTAGGCATATTATTTACCCATAAATCCCATAACCCTAAAGGTTCTTTAAGTATTTCAAATATCGATCCATCCGTTTCTAATTTATACTTCATGGTTAATTATAACTCAGAATATTTTAGGATTACGTGTCAACTGCAAATTTCTTTTTTCATGGTTTGTTTCCAGATCATATTGAAGCTAATGAAGGAACAGGCAAAGTAATATCTAAAGTTTTATTTGATGTAGATTTTGAAGGTGCATTTCACTCACATCTGCTAGCTGACATTTGGGCAATTAACGAAAACGAATGGGAGCCTGACGGAAGACCCATTTATGAAGTGCGGTATGACTTACCTTTCGACTGTGATAATTTTCCAAAGTCAGTTGTTGAATATTATCAAATAGTCATGGGTCCGCAAGCAACTACCATTAGCCATAGTGGGCCTAAGGGACCAGTGCCTAATCACAATGTCTATCGCGTACAGTGGAAAGTAGCTTTACCGGCGAATTCTAAACAAACATAACATCTAGGTATTTTATATGGCTGATGAAGCTTCTCCCCCAATTGCTGTTACACAAGAACATGAAATTACACAACATGGTGTTACACGCATCGATAACTATGCATGGCTAAAAGACAAAAACTGGCAACAAGTCATACAAAAACCCGAAGTCTTATCAAGAAATATAAAAACATATCTAGATGCAGAAAATAGTTATACAGAAAAAACTTTGCTGCACACAAAATCGTTACAAGAAAGCTTATGCACAGAGTTACGAGCACGCATTAAAGAAGACGACAGTACCGTCCCTGAAAAAGATGGTGACTACTTCTATCATGTTAGATACGAAGAAAATCAGCAGTACCCCATATATTGCCGCTTCCATAAAGATTCACCCGATCTAGAAGAAATTTTATTTAACGCCAACTTTATTGCAAAAGATTATGATTATTTTGATATTGGTGATGCTGGCCATAGCCCAGACCACAAATATTTTAGCTATAGCGCAGACATAAAAGGCTCAGAGTTTTACTCACTTTATACGATTGAATTAGCTACAGGCATTCTACTTCACGACATCATCGATAATATTCAAAGTGTTTTCGTTTGGGCCAATGATAGCCAAACAATATTCTATACAACACTAGACGACAATCATCGCCCCGACAAAGTATTTAGACATCATCTAGGTGAAGAGATCTCCAATGATGAGATGGTATACGAAGAATTAGATCCCGGTTTTTTTGTTTCACTCGATATAACCGAATCCAATAAGTATATTTTAATCTCTGCGCACGATCATGTTACCAGTGAAATTCATACAATCGATGCCCACAAACCTAAAGAAAGTGCATGTTGTTTTTCTAAGCGGCAAACAGGTATTGAATATGAAATTTCAGAGCATAATGGAATATTTTATATCGTCACCAATAAAGACGGTGTTGAAGACTACAAAATCATGCAATCAACACTAGAAGAATCAGACCAGAGTTATTGGCAAGATGCACATATACCCCCAAAAGATGTTTTATTAAGAGGTATCTATGTTTTTAAAGATTATTTAATAAGGTCCGAGCGAATTCAAGGCTTACCTCGCATCACAGTTGTCCGTCTTAGCAAGAGTGGTTTCAGCGACGAACATAGTATTGAGTTTGACGAAGAAGCTTATGAACTAAACATAATCTCTGGTTACGAATTTGATACAGATACCTTACGCCTTTCATATACTTCTATGACCACGCCCACAAAAATTTTTGACTACCAAATGACAACGCGTCAGCGAGAACTAAAAAAACAACAAGAAATCCCAAGCGGGCACCATGCTGATGCATATACAACACGTAGACTATTTGCCAAAACTACAGATGATGAGAATATTCCAATCTCACTGCTTTACAAAAACACAACGCCTCTAGACGGAAGTGCACCGATGTTGCTCTATGCTTACGGCTCTTACGGAAGCTCTATGCCTGCAAGCTTTTCAACTAATCGTTTTAGTTTGGTAGATCGTGGCTTTATTTTTGCTATCGCACATGTGCGAGGCGGCATGGAAAAAGGGTATGCATGGTATAAAAATGGAAAACTTGAAAATAAAATCAATACTTTTAATGATTACATTGCATGCGCTCATTACCTGATCAAAGAAAACTATACGCGAACTGGAAATATTGTTGTTCATGGTGGATCTGCCGGAGGAATGCTAGTGGGTGCGGCCATCAACATGCAACCCAATTTGTTCAAAGCTGCAGTGGCAGATGTACCCTTTGTAGATGTCTTAAACACGATGAGTGATGCAAACCTACCCTTAACGCCACCTGAATGGCCTGAATGGGGAAATCCAATTGAAAACAAAGCTGACTTTGAGAATATTTCTTCGTATTCACCCTATGAGAATGTCTCTCGGCAAGCTTACCCGCACATGTTAGTGACTGCAGGGTTAACCGATCCTCGCGTAACCTACTGGGAACCTGCAAAATGGGTGGCCAAATTACGAGCAATGAAAACAAATAATAATATATTGGTATTAAAAATGAATATGGGTGCAGGACATGGAGGCGCTTCCGGCCGTTTTGACTACCTTAAAGAGGTTGCATTGATGTATGGTTTCATTCTTGATGTCTTTGGCATGACAAACTAAAGGTTTTTTAGTATCTTTAGTTTGATATATTTAACTATACGTCAAAACCATGACGCTGTTATATAAATTCTAAGTAGATCTTGCCTTACAAATTAAATGGAAATTAAAGATGGTTGCTGAAAATCTCATACGTCGTGATAACGATTCTGACTACATTATCGCGTGGAAGTTAAAATACGATTTTGAAACGGGTAAAATGAAAGAAAACACCATGACTTACGGTGAAGCCAGAAAAAAATGCGAAGAACTTAATGCCAGTAATGCTGAAAAAACATTTTGGCCCGAAAAAGTTAAGCCAGCACCCGAGTGGCATATTTTGTACGAATAAACTTACTACGTACTAACTTTGAAAGCACATCAATTAATACTCGCTAAGGTGAAAGACGATCTATTACCCAGTTATCTGAATTCGTTTTAGCATACCGCAGTCTATCATGCAGGCGATTGGGCCTGCCCTGCCAAAACTCAAACTTTTGAGGAATAACACGATACCCACCCCAGTGATCTGGGCATGGTATTTCCTGATTGTCATATTGCTGTTCAATCTTTTGGTACGCGTCCTCTAATGCCTGATGATTTTTTATTACCCGACTTTGATTAGAAGCAATAGCGCCAATCTGACTTCCGCGTGGACGAGAATGAAAATATTCTACCGTCTCTTCGCGACCCACTTTTTCTACATTGCCATTAATCCGTACTTGTCGATGCAATTTGTCCCACCAAATATTTAGCGCAGCCTGGTTAGAATCTGCTAGATCATTCGCTTTATTACTTTCATAATTTGTAAAAAATACAAATCCTTTTTCATCAAATCCTTTTAACAACACCATGCGTGATGAAACTTCACCATTCTTATCTACCGTTGCGATATTCATTGCATTGGGCTCCACAAATTCTGCTACAAGCGCCTCATCCAGCCAAGTTTGAAATTGTTGGAAAGGATTTTCATGCGCTTGATCTTCTTCAAGCGCGTGCGTTTCATAGTTCTGGCGCAAATCTTTAATATTAATATCTTGACTCATTGTTTAATCTTTTGATTTTACTCATCTGGTCATATTTGTTTATCATATTTTCTTCGGCTTATTTATCCAGACAAACTCCGGTACCACCTAAGCCACAATATCCACCAGGATTTTTTGCCAAATACTGCTGATGATATTCTTCTGCATAATAAAATTCAGGTGCATCTAAAATTTCAGTTGTAATCACTCCATATCCTTCACCTGACAAAGCCTTTTGGTATTGATCACGTGTGCGTTCTGCTAAATCTTTTTGTTCATCACTATACGTATAAATACCTGAACGATATTGTGTGCCTACATCATTTCCTTGTTGCATACCTTGAGTAGGATTATGGGACTCCCAAAATACCTTTAACAATTCTTCATAACTAAGCAGGCTAGGATTAAATATCACACGAACCATCTCATTATGCCCAGTCAGACCTGTACATACTTCTTCATAGGTTGCGTTTGGCGTTACCCCACCTGCGTACCCTACCGCAGTTGAGTAGACACCTTCTACTTGCCAAAATTTACGTTCCGCACCCCAAAAGCATCCAATGCCAAACATCGCCATTTCCAAGGCTTGCGGAAAAGGAGGCACAACAGTGTTTCCACTTACAAAATGAACGCCACTTACCTGCATGACTTCTGTGCGCCCTGGCAATGCATTTGCAGCTGAAGGCATTTCATTTTTTTTATTTGAAAATAACATATTGAATTTATTTAGCGGCTCTTTCAATTATTATTACATTGTTAATAATAGG
>CAZFEP010000049.1:0-13663 GCA_964517365.1 uncultured Thiotrichales bacterium
CCAAGGCGAACATGTTGAGCGATCGTCCGTGCCATGACGGGCCAATCACTATCGGTCACAAATGCTTTATGTCGTGATGTCTCACGTGAGAAGAGTGCCCATTCTTTCCAGAACTGCAGGGTTAATTTAAAGATAGGCTTTGGAATATCATTCATTGGACGTAATTCATTGAGAACAGGATCAATTCGTATACCTATATGGTTAAGCTTGCCTGCATCATAGGCTTCTGCATCTTTTTCTAATGCACTTGCAAGAACTTCTGCTGCTTTAGATGCCATTAAATTTCTGCCTAGTTAGTATTAGAGTTATTGACTGTAACTTATAAGTAAATATTAATTATATCTTAATGTAATGATATTAAAATACAGCGTGGTCACCACGCTCAACTTTCTCGTCTCCATCCAGCACGCGCTGGTAGTATTCAAAAAGCGTATCCTGTCCTGTTTCGGGTGTGGCGTTAGCATCATAATGATTTGTATCAGGGTTTAACAACAACATCGACTCGGTTGCGTAATAGTGACCTATACGTGCAAGCTCTGCTTTAACGGCAAGGCGGGGCACAACTTTACCCAGTACACCAAGCAATTTGGCTGCGCTACTTAGAATAGATACTGGCACATGTTTAAAGTGTGGTTTTAGTCCTAACAACTTGAATAAACATTCTCCTTGTTCCAGGGGCGTAATGGCGGGCCCTGGTCCGCCTATAGGAAGAATTTTATTTTTTAAGAAATCATTTTGGAGGCAATCTGATAGATAGATCGCGAGATCAGAATCGCTTAGTGGTTTGCATGCGGTGAGTGTACCGTTACCAAACACTAAAAAAGGTTTGCCTTGTTGAAGGCGTTTAATTTGGCCTGATAATGATTTGAAATATGCTGTTGGACGAACAATGGAATATATAAGGCCTGAGTGTACTAATGAATTTTCAAATTTTAGTTTGGCATGTTGAAATGCCAGACGAGGTTTCTGTACACAAATAGCGGAAAGTAACACCATCTGCTTAACCCCTAAAGTTTGAGCATTAGACAAGATGTTTTCATGTGCTTGGTAATCGATTGCCCACGCATCTGATGGTGCACCCGTACGTGATGCAAGGCATGAAATGAAAGCATCATAAGGTTGATCAGGATTAAGCGTATTCGCTAATGATGAAGGATCTGTCACATCACCAAAACATATCTCAGCGCCGTCTAACAGGGTAGGTGAAGTAGTCTTGGTTTCAGCTTGCGATCTTAGAAAGCAAGTCACTCGATAACCGCGCGACAATAATTCCTTTACGGTTGCACGTCCAATGGTGCCGGTAGCCCCAAAAACTAATATATGTTGTGCTTGGGTTGGCTCTACTGTCACATTATTAATGATGTATATACAATTTTGCGTCTAAATTAGCTTATTGCCCCGGAGTTTTAATGACGACTTCCACGCGGCGATTCAAGCTTCTGCCAGCATTTGTAGTGTTAGTAGCCACTGGAACTTCTTCGCCAAAGCCTCGCGTTTCAATTCGAGCTGAATCAATTCCACGTGTAATTAAATATTCTTTAACGGTGTCTGCACGTTTCAATGATAAACGCTTATTTATTTCAGGATTACCTATACTGTCTGTATGACCTTCAATAATGATTTCTCGTTGGGAATTACCTTGCAAATATTGAACCAAGGGGTCCAATCTTCTTTGTGAGGGTGGTTTGAGGTTGGCGCCACCACTATTAAATAATAAGTCATTAATTACTAATATGGTTCCTCTGCTGGTTTCTTCTGCTTTATATTGTCCTAGCGCTTGCTCAAGTTGTTTTATGCGTTGTTGAGCTTTAAGTGTTTCTGAAGAAGCACGTGTTGATTCATTGCGTCGCGCATCGGCAATCATTTCTAATTGTTGTTGTTTAAGGTTGGCAAGTTCTTGCTCTTGTTGATGTTTGAGGAATAACTCCTGTGCGATCTGCTGTTTACGCGTAGCGATGTAAATATAATGGTCTGCGCTGGCAGTATCGTTTTCGCTTAGCGCCGCTTCAGCATTTTTAATTTGTTGGTCTGCTTCATAGAGCGTTACCGATGCGATTTCATTTATGTTGGGTTCGCTTTTGGTATTTTCCAGTGCTGTTTTCACGCTCTCTAGTGGCGGATAGGATTTAGGAGCACTTGCACAATTACACAATAGCGTGACGGTAAGGAGTATTAAGACTGTTCTGAATATGATAATTTTATATTTATACATAGCTAATAACTAATATTTGGTTTATTCGTTTATTGGTTCAATGGACTAAGTTGTACTGGTTCACGCCATTTTAGTTCTTCATTTAAATTGGCAATACTGTTTTCAATTTGTGTGACTTCTTGGTTCACGTTTAATCGCTGTGTTTTTATTTGAATTAGCTCTACATCAACCAGTATTTGTTGTGCCAATTGCTCAGCTTCTAAATGTTGCTTTTCTGCAGCAAATGCTTGTGCCTGTTTGAGTTTGTTTTTTACTGCATTTACATCACTATCCAGGTGCTTGCGATAGTTGTTGTGGTCAACGCTTGAGACGGCTACTTTGGATTGTGGAAGTGACTTGGAGGGAGGTGTTGAGGCGCATCCCAGCATTAAACAGGCCATTGCTAAACAAGTAGCACCATGAAATGCAGTCGAGCTATTACGGGTCTTTGCTATCAAGTCGTTATTCAGCGATTTTTTAGGTCTTTTAATCATAAGTGTATCTCGTATATGTTATCTGGATGTTTTCATATAGATGCTTTCGTTGATTTGAACGGTTTTGTTTTACTTCGATCCAATAGCTAACTATAGTTTAAATATTAGGCGTAATTAATTTGTATTTGCAAAATATCAATATGAAACATATCTATTCTACATACAGTTTAAAACTTCTGCCCAGTTCCATATTAAGGTCCATATTAAGGTCCATATTAATGCCAATACTATGGTCATTGTTGTGCTCCATGCCGCTGCATGCAGAACGCTATCAGTTGCCTAGCAATGGCGATTCAATAGTGGGTCAAATGTCTATGATTACGACCAAAGAATCCGATACATTTATTGAATTGGCAAGACGCTATGGCTTAGGCTTTCAAGAACTGGTTCTGGCGAACCCAAAGGTGGATCCCTGGTTGCCGGGTGAGGGGACTCAAGTAGTGGTTCCGACACGATATATTTTGCCAAACAGCAAACACGAGGGTCTAATTTTAAATCTAGCCGAAATGCGTGTGTATTATTTTCCTAAAAAATCACCAGGTTATGTGTATACGTACCCTATAAGTATTGGCAAAGAGGGCTGGGCTACTCCAAATACAAAAACAACCATTATTGGGATGAGAAAGAACCCTACCTGGACGCCTCCAGAATCTATCAGGAAGGAACATGAAGAAAAGAATGATCCTTTGCCTGCAACGGTTCCTCCCGGTCCGGATAATCCATTGGGTGAATATGCGATTCGATTAGGTTTGTCTGGTTATCTAATTCATGGAACCAATAACCCGCGGGGTATTGGTATGCGGGTAACGCATGGTTGTGTGCGTTTGCATCCTGATGACATCGAAGACCTATACGCAAGAGTTTCATTAAATACACCGGTAACGATCATCAATCAGCCTTATAAAATCGCATGGAGTAATGGCAAACTTTATGCAGAAATGCATCCCAGTGAAGGAGATGAGACCGGCACAAACTCAAGAAACTTGACGCAGTTCGTTCAGGCAATCATTGGTGCGACCAAGTCAAAGAAGGACTATAAAGTTAATTGGAAACTTGCTAATCAATTGGCCAAGAATAAAACCGGGTTACCTACTTCAGTAGGATCTAAAATAGAGTAAGTGTGTTTTTATGTAATTTTACTTCACGATCAAAAATATGCCGGACAATAAAAAAGGGCCCATATAGGGCCCTTTTTTTCCTCAGAAGAGGATTAACGCATGTAACTCTTACTTAGAGCTCATAGAACCGTCAAACATGCGACCCATACGACGCGAATTCGCATCACAACAAGCTTGAGCAGCATTTGCAGCTTCTTGAGCAGCTAGAGCCATATCTTTAGCAGTTGCCGCATCATGAGAAGCAGTATTTGCAGTGCGCAAAGCTTCTTCAGCAATTGAACGTAGCTCAGCCATTGGGTCTGCTTCACCTTCCATAGATGCATCAGCCATTGTAGTTTGCTGGCAACCAGTAGTGAAAGTAGCCGCCATAGCAAATGCAGCAGGGATTAGAAGTTTCTTAGATAGCATATTATTAACTCCGAAGTTATTTAATTGATAATCGTACGATTGATTAATATATTGTTTGTCACGACCCACCCAACTTCCCAGGTGTGTACTCGCTAGATAATACCTTATCCGGCGCTGTGACAGAACGCGCTCATTGTATGTAAAAACGTTACATTTACCAAGTTTATTATTCTGAAACCCTTGATTTCACTCGTTAGTGGTTATTACTTGCAACTATCATGGTTGATTAATTAAACAAATTTATGATGGCAAAAGACTAATATTTGATTGCCGATGTCTACCTTGAGTATTTTATTTCTTTCAAATTGCTCATTTTGATATGTAATCATGACAGCAGTTGCGTTAGACTATTTGCAATAGTATGTATAAACCCTTGTAAAATAAGGTAATAATTTGTTTTCAAGGGGCTTAACCCAATCTAATGATCAAGATGACCGGATAAATGAGGGATCAATGAATCAAAGTGCTGTATCAGAACAGGAACGACGAGGCACAAGTCGTAAAAATTCGCCATCAAATCTACGTTTGTATTGCCCGCAGTTAAATTTATCGCGTTGCCGGCCCATTAATCTCAGTACCCGTGGCGCATATTTGGATACGGTGCCTGATCATGCTTATGTTGGCAGAAGAGTGCAGCTGGTGTTTTCTGTAGCTGAAGCAAGTGCTATCAGACTGATACGTGTTTGGGCCGTTGTTGTGCATCTGTCAAATGACGGTATCGGCTTTGGTTTTACACACAAGTACCGTGCTTCTTGAAGTTTAAAGCACTAGAGGTAGTGCATGTAATTCCATGTATTTATTGATGATATTATAGGCTAACTACGATCGAAATTAGGCATGAGTTTTAGTGTACATATTGATCTATGTCACTTTTTAGTCTCATTTCCCTCCTTATAATAATGAGATTGATATCGAAATATATAGAATCCATCAATGGAAAGCTTAAAAGCAGAGTCTAAGGTATACATTCAACGTGAGAATGATCGTCGGCTAGAAGCAACATCAATTCAGTTCCCGTTACTCGATAGCGATTTTAATATAGTTCGCAAAGATCGACGTAGTGTCACTGATCGACGTAAAACCAATCTCAAACTTATCTGGCAAGAAAACCAACCTATACGTGACACCAGTGACTTAACCATAGAATTTGCAGGTCAACGTTATTATTTCGATACCGGCTTAGAGCGTTTTACTTTAGGGCGCTCGCATAGCAGTGAGCTTCGAATCGTCAATAGCTTTGTCTCTAAGCATCATGCTTATATTACCTATGAGAATGGTGAGTTTGTTCTACAGGATGAAAGCCTCAACGGTACCTTTATAGAAGCAGAAGATCTGGGAAAAATAAGAATTCAGGGACAAAAAGCTTACTTATATGGTGATGGCATCATGAGTTTAGGTAGGCCAATCAATCGGGCAGAAGAAGACTTTATAAAGTTTCATTGCCGCTAGCTATATATTTAGATCTTCCACTTCTCAAGCCCAAATCAATCTGTACATAAACGCGACCACACGTGTTTGTCATCGCTATTTCACTGAGCATTATTATCGTCGTTAACCCTATACAGGGTTAACCACATACATCTATGCCAAATATTTAGGTATTAATCGGATGTGAAGCTTTTAATACTTGATTAAAATCATCAAAGCACCAATTAATAGAACAAGTAAGGCAAAAAATAAATTGATTGACAGCAACATAGGCTAATCTTTATATCGTTATATCGTTATGGTTTTTTTTATTATGAGTTGATTATATGCTGAAATATCAGTGGATTAAATCATTTTAAAACAACAAATTATAAGTGGAAATCGGTCGTGAGTAAGTTTGACAAGCAAATTGAACAAGTGCTTTCCGCGTCCGGCATCACGATTAATGGTTCACAGGTTTGGGATATCAAAGTTAACGACGATCGTTTTTACAAACGTGTGATGTCGGCGGGTTCGTTAGGGTTAGGTGAGTCTTACATGGATGGCTGGTGGGACGTTGAAGCGTTAGATCAAATGTTTTTCAAATTACTGAGCGTTGATCGTGTCCGCAATTTAAATTTTAAAAATAAAATTCCAATTTATTTAAAGTCTAAATTATTAAATTTGCAGAATAAACGTCGTGCTTTTATATCAGGTAAATTTCATTATGAAACTGGACATGAGCTATTTAAATGTATGCTTGATGAACGATTAACCTATACCTGTGGATACTGGGATCAGGCTGCTAATTTGGATCAAGCGCAAGAGAATAAGTTGGACTTGGTATGCAGAAAAATTGGATTAAAAGAAGGTCAACGAGTATTAGATATTGGCTGTGGATGGGGTAGCTTTGTTAAATTTGCTGCAGAACGATACGGCGCTCAAACTGTTGGAATTACCGTGTCAAAACAACAAGCAGAATATGCAAAAGAAGATTGTTTGGGTCTCCCTGTTGAGGTGAGATTGCAAGACTATCGAGAATTAAACGAAAAGTTTGATCATATTGTGTCTCTAGGCATGTTTGAACATGTAGGTGTTAAAAATCACAAACCCTATATGGAGGTTATTTCACGTTGTTTAAAAGAAGAAGGTTTTTTCTTGCTGCATACCATAGGCTCTAATAATTCTCGCCATCAACCTGATCCATGGTTTCATAAATATATATTTCCCAATGGCGTGCTGCCTTCAATGAACGACATTAATTTTGCTTTTGATGGTAAATTCATTACGCAAGATTGTCACAGCATGGGAGCGCACTACGACAAAACATTGATGGCTTGGAATAAAAACTTTAATAACGGTTGGGATCAAATTAGCAATCAATACGGAGATCGGTTTTATAGAATGTGGGTGTATTATTTGTTGTGTAGTGCAGGTGCATTTCGTGCGAAAAATTTACAACTTTGGCAATTAGTTTTTAATAAAAATGGTATAGTAGGCAACTATGAGGTCATTAGATAATAAAACGACTTTCCACACTTCTATAATTATAGATAGAATTAAATATTAAATGGCGCGTTTTATATCAATAACAAAAGCTGCTTTGTTTGCAAATGTTCAAACAAAAGATATTCAAGAAAAAATTAATTGTAAGCAGTTGGCAACCACAAGGGGTAAAATACATATAGACGATCTTCTTGAGTGTTACCCTGATGCTAAAGTGGAACAAGCCAATATGATTTCATTGGTAGAAAAAATAAAAGAACAATCTTTTGAAAGTGGTGCTGCAAAGCAGCATGGTGAGGTGACTTTTGCTTCGCTTAAGGAAGACTTGCATAAAAGCAAAATGAATTCTGAGTATTATCGTGAACGTTCGACAAAGTTTGAGGAACTCATTACGTATATGCGTGAAAATTTAAACGAAACCAAAGAGACTGGATTAAGTGAGAAACGTGTTCAGAGATTAAAACAATGGATAGATATTCGTTTAGCTGAAATTCATCGAAATGAATAAAATCTGTAATGTTATTGTTTAGTAATTTCTTCTGCTTCAATAACAGTTTTATCTTTCTTAAATAGATTGAATAAATCAATTCCAAAATAACTTAAACAGCTCAGTAAAAGAGTGCTTGCAGCGAGCTCGTCTAGATTTCCAACTAAGGGTAAATTATCTGGAATAAGCTCAAAAATACCAGCAGTAGGGTTAATAATATAGACGATAGAAAGTAAGCCTAGAATTGCAACAATAACGCTTTTCATCTGTTCTCCTGAATGTCTTCTCGGCTCAAATTGAGTAAACGTCCTTGTCTACCCAGATAGAGTGCTATTTAATCAAGTACAAATGTAATTTTAAGCACAACACGATGTTCTGTAACTTTACCGCTCTTTACAGAAACTTGATGATCTTTAACCCAAGCACTTTTAATGCCATTGAGTGTTTTGTTAGCTCTCTCGATGCCTGTTTCAATTGCATCTTCATAACTTTTGGTTGATGAAGAACTAATTTCGGTAATTTTAGCGACTGTCATTGAAAATCTCCTAAGTGTAATAATAGTGTTCTGTAAATATTAAAAAATAATCGAAGAAGCTTACCTTAGTTGTTTAAAAAATGTAATCTTCGAGCATATTCAAAACTAAGTGGTAATTAATAAATATAACTATTAATTCCACTACGAATTCTTAGGTTAATTATTATGCAAACAATCCAGCGTCCCCACTTAGAACGTTTATTAGAAGCGGTTTCAAACAAGCCACCACTTCAAACTGCAGTGGTTCATCCAGTGGGCAAGTCTTCATTACTAGGGGCGATTGAAGCAGCAAATGACGGACTGATAGAGCCTATACTTATCGGCCCTGAGCAACGTATACAAGAAGTAGCCTCTGAATTTGCGATCAATATTGAGGGTATCTCCATTATTTCAACCAAACATAGCCATGATTCAGCCAAGGTTGCGGTTGAAATGGCAAGAGATGGAAAAGCCTCAGCGATCATGAAAGGTAAAATACATACAGATGAACTTATGAGTGCTGTGGTGAGCAGGGAAGGAGGATTGCGAACGGAACGTAGAATGAGTCATGTTTTCGCATTTGATGTGCCCACGTATCCGAGACCATTATTTATTAGTGATGCCGCAATCAATATTGGCCCAGATCTTGAAACTAAGGCGGATATTATACGGAATGTAATTGATCTCGCACACTTGTTAGGAATTAAAACCCCACGTGTTGCCATACTTTCAGCAGTAGAAACGGTTACTTCAAAAATTGAATCCACTTTACATGCTGCCGCGTTATGCAAAATGGCAGATCGTGGCCAAATTAAAGGTGGCTTGCTCGATGGACCTCTAGCATTTGACAATGCAGTATCTGAAGAGTCTGTAAGAATTAAAGGCATAGAATCAGAAGTGGCTGGCAAAGCAGAAGTGTTAATCGTTCCAGATATAGAAGCAGGGAATATGTTAGCTAAACAGTTAGAGTATTTAGCAAAAGCAGAAGGCGCCGGAATTGTGCTGGGAGCAAAAGTACCCGTTGTACTGCCAAGTCGCGCTGACGATTCGGTGAGTCGTATGGCGGCTTGTGCGCTTGCTGTGATGATTGCAAATAAATAAGAATAAGTCAGGATTCAATCATGGCGCATTTTTTAATCATTAATGCTGGTTCATCGAGTGTAAAACTTTCAGTTTTTGATTCAAAAAGTAAAGTTTTAACACGCGTGCTTAATGCACGTGCAGTAAGACTCTTTCATAATGATGCACAAATCAAAATATATGACGATAACAAGAAGTTATTAGTTGAAAAAAATCTTGCTGAAATTACAGTCGAGTTACCCAATCATAAAGTAGCCATTGAATTTTTTCTTGGTTGGTTATCGCAACAAGCAGATATTAACCTAGTAGCTGTTGGTCATAGGGTTGTGCATGGCGGACCCATGTATGCAAAACCAGTTGCTATTACAGAGGTAGTGCTTAAAGATTTGTTAAGTTTTCAACCGCTTGCTCCACTGCACCAACAACATAATCTCGCGCCAGTTGAAACAATAAAGACTCTATATCCTAAACTTTTGCAGATTGCATGTTTCGATACTGCTTTCCATCAAACAATGCCGGCTTTAACAAAGCGTTTTGCAATTCCAGACAAATACTATGATGAAGGGGTAAGGCGTTACGGATTTCACGGATTATCATATGAATATATTGTTGAAAGTTTGAAGGACCAAGGTAACGTTGATAATAAAAAAATAATCATTGCACATTTAGGCAATGGAGCCAGCATGTGTGCCGTCAAAGATAAAAAATCTATAGCTACAACCATGAGCTTTACACCCTTAGATGGTCTAGTGATGGGTACGCGTTGTGGCAATATAGATCCAGGTGTTGTGCTGCATTTAATGAATCACTATTCGATGACCTCAAAGGAAATCTCGGATTTGTTATATAAGCAGTCAGGATTGATAGGCTTGTCTGACCAAACAAACAATATGCAAAAACTGCTCGATTCAAATCAACCTTCGGCCGAGTTAGCCATCGATACGTTTTGCTATCAGGTAAATCGACATTTAGGAGCTTTAGTTGCTGAGCTAGGTGGAATTGATCAACTGATATTTACCGCAGGGATTGGAGAAAATTCACCTGTTATTAGAGAAAGAATATGCCGCTTGGCTAAATGGTTAAATATTCAACTAAATAAGCAAGCCAATATTGAAAACCTTACGTCGATCAGTAACCGTGACAGTGGTGTGGAAGTTTCTGTATTACCCACTGATGAAGCCTTGATGATTGCCAAACATACAATGCAAATATATGAAAATTCTTAACGTTATTTGTTCAATTGTGAAATATAATAAGATTTAGTCGAAGCACAAAGATATTTTAATAGGTGAAATAATGAACATTCTAGATATGATACTCCAGTCGCAAAAAGGCGGTGCAATGGATTCTTTAACCTCAATATCCGGTCTGCAGCCCAATCAAATGCAACAATTGCTCGGCCAGGTGCTACCTGTTCTGGCAGGTGGCATCAAGAATGGAGCCAGTACACAAAGTGGGCTTGAAGGATTAATGGGAGCATTAAATTCTGGCAAACATGATCGTTATTTTGACCAACCTGATACATTGAGCAATCAAAATACTCTCTTAGATGGAAATGGGATTTTAGGTCATATCTTGGGTAATAAAGATGCTAGCCGAAGTCTTGCGGGGCACGCTGCTGCTAAAACTGGTATTGATTCTTCGTTGATTAAAAAATTGTTGCCCGTAATAGCATCGGTTGCAATGGGTGCAATGAATAAGAGAGCGTCCTCAGACGGTTTGCTGGGTGCACGTCAGGCAGCGCCTTCTAATAATGGCATGATGGACTTAGTGAGTGGGTTTCTAGATGTGGGTGGAGATGGCTCAATTATAGATGATGTGTTAAGAATTGGCGCTAAAGCATTGATTCGTTAATAGTTTATCAGGCCGAAATGTCAAGAAGTGCTTACAGATATGGACGAGGAGGAAACCGCCGTGGTGGCGCAATGCGCTTGTTGCCAATTGTTTTATTTGGACTCTACTTAGCGTATTACTATTTCAGCAACCAAGAAGAAGTCTCTATGACGGGACGTTCACAACTAATTGACATCTCACATGAGCAAGAGATGACATTAGGCTTGCAAAGTTACCAGCAGATATTATCTGAGCAAAATGTATTGCAATCAGGCCAGTCAGTAGAACTTGTAAGAGAAATTGGCTACAGGCTCGCTAAAGTAATCGATGATGACCCAGGATTTGAATGGGAATTTAATGTTATTGATTCTGAGCAGGCTAATGCATTTGCATTGCCAGGTGGAAAGGTAGCCGTTTATACCGGTATTCTTCCAATTGTGAAAAATGTAAATGGCCTTAGTGCCGTCATGGGGCATGAAATTGCTCACGCTATTGCAAGGCATGGTGCCGAACGAATGGCACACCAAAAATTGGTGCAGTATGGAAGTATGGCTGCCGGGATGGCATTAGGATCCATGGATGCAGGCACACAACGCATGGTTATGGGAGCACTAGGAATGGGTGCTCAATACGGTGTTTTACTACCATTTTCAAGAAAACATGAGTCTGAAGCGGATTATATGGGTTTAATTTACTTGGCTAGAGCCTGTTTCGATCCGCGTGAAGCACCAAAGATATGGGAGCGAATGGCTGAGCATAGTAAAGGGCAGCCTTCAGAGTTTATGTCAACGCATCCTAGTCATGAAACTCGAATTAAATTGTTGAATGAGTGGATGCCGGAAGCGTTAGCGGTAAGAGAGAAATATTGCAGTTCGTAACCATATAGTTACAAATAAGTTTTTGACTTTGATTGGATACAAATACTGTTGGTTAGTAAATACTTGTCGTATACTAGAAACATACATGAATAATACGTTTCACGTGCTTATTCTATAAAAAACTCAGAAACATAATTAATTATATAACTTTATTGGAGAAGTCGATGAAAATTAAGCAAATTTTCACAACAGTAGCATCCATCACTATTTTGGCGGGCTCATATTCAGCCTTTGCCGATGAAAACGCTATGAAGCAAGCGGGTGAAGCTGCAGGAGAAATGGCAGACAAAGCGGGTGAAATGGTTAAAAAAGCGGGAAGTGCTACTGCGTCAGCAGTCCAGAAAGTATCTAGTAATGCGTCATCTGCGTTACCCAATGCAAAAGCCGGTGAATGTTATGCAAAGGTAATCATACCTGCCGCATATAAAACAGAGTCGCAAACGGTAACTGTTAAAGAAGCTTCATCAAAAATCGAAATTATTCCTGCAAAATATGAATGGACTGAAGAAAAAGTTCTCGTAAAAGAAGCTTCTAAAAAATTGATACCTGTTCCTGCTACTTATGAGACGGTTAGCGAAAAAGTTCTAGTTACCCCTGCAGAAAAAATTTGGACACGTGGCTCAGCTAAAAATGCAAGTCGCGCCAATGCATCAATTATTGCTGGTGCTGCAGCAAACGGATTAAATCTTGCCGATGCAAAAGTAGGTGGTTGTTATGCTGAATATAATATTCCTGCTCAATATAAAACAGAAACAGAGAAAGTGTTGAAGTCTGAAGCTTCAGCAAAAATAGATATCATTCCAGCGAAATATGAATGGAAAGAAGAAAAAGTACTGGTTAAAGAAGCTTCTGCTAAATTAATTGAAGTACCAGCGATGTATGAAACAGTAACGGAAAAAGTGTTAGTGACACCTGCTACAACAGAATGGAAGAAAGGTCGTGGACCTGTCGAAAGACTGGATGGAAGCACTGGTGAAATTATGTGTTTAGTTGAGATTCCAGCGGTATATAACACAGTTAGTAAACGTGTATTAAAAAGCCCATCTTCTACCAAGAAAGTAGAGATACCTGCTGAATACAAAGTTGAAAAAGTTCGTAAATTAGTTTCTGCCTCGCAAGAAAAGAAAACTGAAATTCCTGCAACATTTGAAACCGTTACTAAACGTATTAAGACAGCGGATGAAAAAGTGATGTGGGCTTTGAAGGGAAGTAGCGTTGGAGGTAACGGCAAAGCTACTGGATCTTCATTATGTCTTAAGGAAATTCCTGCGGTATACAAGACCGTAAAGCAAAAGAAAGTTAAAACTGCTGCTGCGACTAAAGTAGTAGAAGTTCCTGCGGAATTCAAAGTAGTTAAGAAGCGTAAATTAGCTTCTCCTGCTACAGAAAAGAAAATTGAAATTCCAGCAAAGACACAACTAGTTTCAAAGAAAGTTAAGGTAACTGAAGAGTCTATGCAATGGAGACCCGTTCTATGTGAAACCAATATGACAGGTACAACTATTACGGATATTCAGCGTGCCTTATCCAAAGCAGGTCATAACCCTGGAGCGATCGATGGAGTTATCGGACGTCAAACAATGGTTGCTGTTGATGCATTCCAAAGAGCTAATGGGTTGCCACGCGGCGGTTTAACCATGCAAACTCTATCTAAGTTAGGTATCAAGTTGTAAATACTTGGTAGTTAAACAAAATAAAAAGCCTCTTAGACTTCTAAGAGGCTTTTTTTATGCCCGATGTAATTTAC
>CAZFEP010000050.1:0-13540 GCA_964517365.1 uncultured Thiotrichales bacterium
TGCAGAGCAGAAGTTTTTGCACCTGTATCTACCTTACATTTAATTTGATCAATCTTAAGCTCAGGTAACGCGACCCACTCTCTCCAACCAATTACAGGTAATTTATTTATGTCATAAACCATTACATTATTATAGTGCTAGTACTAGGATTAAACTGAATATCAATTAGCTGGTTGATTTAATTTCAGCAACAGATCCTTCCGAAACGGACCGCAAATGCAGATCACGTTGAGGATAAGGAATTTCAATACCATGTTCATGAAACTTTTCCCACACCCCAAGCAGAACCTGACTTTTAACATTTGAACAACCACTCATAGGGTCTGTTATCCAGATACGTATCTCTAAATCTACAGAACTATCCCCAAAGCCTTTTAATAGACAAGCAGGCGGAGGTAGAGTCATGACTCGCTGCACATCAGCTGCAGCTTCCAAACAGAGTTCAATAGCTTTATTCACATTAGATTTATAATGTACACCAACTGGAATTCTAAGTCTTAAGTTATCATGGCTATATGACCAGTTTTCCACACGACTAACTATCATTTCTTCATTTGGAACTAAATGCTCAATGCCATCACGAGTGATTACAGAGACATATCTAGAGCTTAGTGTTTCGACACGCCCGTATTGGCCTGCAACATTTATAGTATCACCAGGTTTAATAGATTTATCTAACAGTAAAATAAACCCTGAAATTAAGTTAGAGAATATTTTTTGTAGACCAAAACCAAGACCTACACCAATAGCACCACCTAGAACGGCGAATGCTGTGATATCAATGCCTACTGCACTTAATCCAAACATAAATGCAGCAGCAACCAATATAAACTTAAATGTTTTTGAAAGAAGCGCTCTTGCAGATAACGTTATATTCTTACTATTCTTTAAAAGATTATCGACTAGCCTGGTCAATGCAAACGCAATCCACAAAAATATAGCAATCGAGAAAAACGAAGAAACAATTGCGTATAGAGAAAGGTTTGCTTGGCCTAATTCAAATTTTGTTTTATCAAGAAAATCGACAACAGGTGTTAAGTAGCCTGTTATATTTAATGCAGCAATAACCCATACTATGGACGCAACTGTTCGGCTAATGAGTGGGTTCTCAATGAACGAAGAACCAAGTCTAATGATAAACCATGCTATTACCAGATTTATGGCTGTAAGGAGTACAGGCGAATCGATCTTAAATATTTTAAACCCTACTGCAAAAACACCCACCCATCCTAATAACAATAATGGAAATATTAACCGACCGAGTGTAAAAAATATAAAGCGTTTAGATTTAGACTTTAAATTATCTTCATATACTGCAACATACGCCTTTAATCGCTTTGAAACCAACCAAGCTAAAACAATCCCAACAACAATTATCCCTAACTCAATAAGTTGATGATAACTATATTTAGCCATATTGAAAAAACCAGTAACTTCACTGGTAACTTTTTCAATAGTCTCTTCTTTTAAGAGCTCATCAATTTTTGGTTTTTGTTCAGCCATAGTTAATTTGGCACTATAACCACCTAAGCTTTTTAAATAACACAAGCAGAGCTATAGCCATGATAGCCATAACCCCTAGAACAACAAAGTATCCATACCTATATGACAATTCAGGAATATATTCAAAGTTCATACCATATAGTCCAGCCACAAATGTAATAGGCATGAAAACTAATGCAACAATAGTAAGTGTCTTCATTATATTATTCAGCCTATGTCCGGTAACCGATATATAGCCATCAATTAAATTTTTCGTAACTTCGTTCAACAACCCTGACAAACCAGCTAAACGCTCCATATGTTCTTTAATATCTTGGAATTTATGCTTTGTGTCATTTCCCTTAAAACTGCTATCTGTGTTTAACATCTCTTTTATGACAATATCTTGATTGTTAAATATTCTATATAAATATTGTGTTTTTGTGCTGTAACGTATGAGCTCCGATAAATGCTCATCGGTTGGCTTTTCTAGCATGTCTTTCTCTATCTCATCAAGACGACCTTCTAAATCAAGAATAACTTTAGTATAACGAGATATAATTTTTTTAAGTATGAGATAAAGCAATGAATAAGGATCTTGATAGTCTTCTAGTTTATTAGATTCAAGTTCACCCCATACACTATCAATACTTGGCGAAACATCGTTGTGAATACTAATCAAATAATCTTTACTAATAACAAAAGAAATATGCAAAATGTTGAAATCTATATCTTTTGTTCCTGCATCAAAGGCTTTGATGAGCAAAAAATTATAGCCCTTAAAACTCTCAAATTTTGGAGGATGACGATCTCTTTGAGCATCATTTATAACTAATGGTGATATATTGAATGTATTCTCTAGTAACTCTCTTTCTTTATCTTTATCTTCAGACAAAAAATCTACCCACACAAATTCTTCATTACTCTCTGAAATATTTAAACTAGTCAGGTCACTAGTAGTTTCATGTATGGCTGCACTCTTATTAACATTAATCGCACGCATATATACTTTACCTGTGTTTACTTAGATTAAAATGGCTTCAATTGTATTTTTTCTATTAATCATTACAGAACAAATGCCTTAATGAGAACTCTACTAATAATCATTTAGAATGATTGAGTATATATGGTAATTCCCCTAAGAATGTATTTATTAAATCATCAGAATATATCTGTTTTCTTCAGACAAAGATGATCTATCCCATTTTCAAACATCATGAGGCCCTTCAACTTTAGCGATGAAAATTATGGGTTAATTTGAAAGAAAAATTTATCAATCTCTTTCAATCGTATAAATCAAATCAATCGCTTGTGCTTCTCCAGATTCAGCTTCAACACTTATTTTTTCTGTTAACTGATAATCTAAACCCACTGTTCCAGCAGATGAGAAAAGACCATAAGCATATGAAATATATAATTTTGGTGATAAATACTTTCCTAGGATTAATGAGGTTGATTCCAAACCCTCATCACCCCCACCTACATTTAACTCATCCAAGCCTACTGTTGATGCAATCTGCTGATTCAAAGAAGCAGAGTTATCTACCCCCAGCGAAAGTGCAGCTTTGGCTATCAATGAATTTTGACTACCACTCGCCTCGTTTAATGGTCTACCTGACATTAAATAAGAAAGCGCATTACCATCTGACATCGCAGGGCTAGAAAAAACACGTGTTTGTGGCTTTTTAACGGTGCCTTCAATCGCCATTCCTGCAGTTACATCTTTTACTTTGCGCATTACTTTAACATCTAACTCGGGGTTATTAAGAGGCCCAGCAAACAACATCTTGCCCCTACTAATATCCAATTTCTGACCTAAAACCTGGTATGAAGCATTATTAAATTTAAGTACACCCTGGCCTGTCGGAAGTTTATTGCTACTCAAATTCACCTGCAAATCACCAGTTAAATCTGTCTTAATACCTTTGCCTGCAAAATGCACATTATCACCAAACTTAAGTTGTATTTTGCCAGTAACATTTATCTTGTTTTTATTTGCCAATTCAATTTCTTCATCTAACTCCGAAACAAAAACTTCATCACGTGTTTTTGTTATAGTTCCTTTCGGCAGCTCCTTTAATACCAAGTTAGCACTCGGTATACTTATACCACCTTGAACATCCACAGCAGATGCACTGCCACTAATGGTTAACGTTGGCGAGAGAACTAATGATTTTTCAGGCAAATATACAGCTTGAAATTTATCTGCATTTACATCCAGTGAATAAGAAAGTTTATTCTGTATATTAATTTTTCCAGAAACATCTAATTTTCCCTCACGCGATTGTAAACCTCCTGAAATATCAAAATCATTCCACTCTGAACTAGTTAATTTCAGGCTTCCATTAGTATATTCTGTTCCCAAATCTGGGATATAAAAAGCAAGCTCAGATAGTTTTACATCACTTACTATTTCTGGATGCTTGAGAGAGCCATGCAACTTTGCCTGTGCTTTTAACAATCCTTCTTTAATTGTGATCTTTGGTAGAAATACATTAATAAATTTAATACTGGGGATATCAGCATCCAAATAACCTTGTCTAATAAAAGTATTTTCAAAATCTTGAATATTCTCTATTAATGCAGAACCCTTAACTTTTCCCTTATCCATCGAAATATTCAGATCTAATTTTGAGTTGCCTGAACTTATATCTCCAAGTAACTCAATCTTCTGCACTAGAAGTGATTCATCATGATTTTCAAGAATAGGTGAATGTATACTTACATTTTTCGAAATTACTTTAAGGTCACCCTCTATGCCTGCTTTGTTTCCTTGCAAGTTAAAATCCAGATTGGCATTTCCATCTAATGAAAAACGTTCTTTAATATTTTTAGCCAGTAATTTTAATGGTAAATCAGCAAGCTTTCCTTGAGATTGCCAGTTTCCCTCCTCATCAGAGTTTGCCTGCAAACATAGCGATGCATCTTCATTATATAAACAAGATGGACTTATA
Source organism: uncultured Thiotrichales bacterium (assembly GCA_964517365.1). Taxonomy (GTDB): domain Bacteria; phylum Pseudomonadota; class Gammaproteobacteria; order UBA4575; family UBA4575; genus JABDMD01. The sequence continues at coordinate 4,437 of CAZFEP010000050.1, forward strand.
GAGAAACCTTCCAGCCCGTATTCTATTTCACTAGCATTAGCTATCTTCCAATTACCGTACCCCAACAAATCTGCTTGCAATTGATTTAAGACACCATTCCAACTGCGCTCAATATAGGCACCGGTTAAATTCAAACTAGCATTAATTTCTTCACCACTAATATCCATACCAATTTGATGCTGTTGTTGATTTCCATTAGCCGTCAATTGCAACGTCTCAATTAATTTATTATTAATCGTTACATTGCTTGCTTGAATTTTTGCACTTGAGTTTTGATCACTAAACATATGCACATCACTATCAACAGTAATTTTTTCTATACGATATTTTTCTGCATAGTTTATATTGCCACCCATAAGTATTGCGCTTACATGTGGCTCCTTTAATGTTCCAGTAAAACTTCCATCTCCTTGCAGATATCCAGTTAACTTAGGATACAATTGCGCAAGATTCTTTGCTGCTATATCAAAATCTACTTTACTATTCTCAACTCCTAACAAGCCATTTACGTTTACAGCATTGTCACCTATAGCAAGACTAAAGTTTTCAACATGAACATTATCTGTGGAGTAATGCAATTTACCAACACCCTGAACCGCATAGTTTCGCAAAGTGCCAGATAAGTTCTCCAAATCCACATCAGCAATAACCCCTTGCTGTGAATGTGATACATTAACTTTGGAAATAAAATCCAGCTTCCCTGTTAGCTCACTGAAAATAAATCCTGGGTCAACTTGTTTACCTTGCAAAGACATATTCGCTTGTATTGATGGTTTAAGCATGACTTCCCCATTGCCGGTAATACTTCCTTGTTCTGTAGTGATACTCATTTTTGAGGCAGTAACCATTTTTTGATTAGCGGCACCATTGATATTTACAACAGCTATAGACGGTAAGTGACTGCTTTTAACATCTGTTTTTAAACCATAGTTGAGCGATTCTAGAGTACCCTCTATATCAAATTGCCCTTGCTGCATCGTGATTTGTGGCGCTTGCTGAAGTGGTAATGGAATACTCTCCCAGTTACTTTTTGCCATAATACTCAATTCTTCTAATGGTGAATCTAAAGAAATAACCGATGTAATCTGGAAAGGTTGCAAAAGAGAATGCTCTAGCCGAATTTTATTTATATCTCCTTGAACGATCGCACCACCCTGCCAAGTCGTTTTTCTCTCGTCAGAAAAACTCCACTTAACTTCTCCTGAAGACGAGAATGGTTTTTGTAGTTCACCTTCTAAAAAAGCATTCACCTGGAAAGGTGCAGTCGTTACCGATACATCTTTAATTGAATAACTATTATCATCAATATACATACCTGCTTCTACTTGATTTATATATTGAGTGGCACCTTGATTTTGTATTGCAATAGCATTTAATTTTATATGCTTCACAAACACTTCAACCGGTAGTTTTATTACATCAGGCAATTCTGTTTTTGTCTTTTCTTCACATGGCTCTGTTAGTTGAATATTTGCCGAGCCAAGTGTCAACTCACTTACCTCTACAACTTTATTAATAAGTTTGCTTGCATTCCAAACTACATGCACATCATGCAACTCAGATATTTCTCCACAATGTGCAAACTGAATTCTCTTTATAGACAAATCATCTAACAGACGACCCTCAACACTTTCTAATGTTATATTTTCAGGGATAAAGGGCGCTGCACTTGCAAACAACCATCTCGTACCTGCTTCAGTAGCCACAAGGAAGTAGGCTGTAATAATTAATAACAGCCCAAACACAATAGGTGTTAGTAATATAGAGAGAAGTATCTTATTTTTCATGGCCTACTTTCTAATTCACCCTACAATATAATACTGGCTTATAGTTCTGGCTTATAATTCTGGCCCAAGACTAAAATGAATTCGAAAATCATCTTCATCACTATCATCTTCATCTACCGGGAAAGCCACATCCACTTTTACAGGCCCAATAGGTGACCGCCACCTAATGCCAACACCAGCAGATTGTTTAATTTGAATATCATCTGCTTCAAAAGCATTTCCCGCATCAACAAATGCTGCCAGTGCCCATTTAGGCTTGAACAAATAATCAGCTTCTAAACTTCCTACAACAACACCCTCTCCACCAATCACATCGCCATCACTTCCTTCTGGACCTAAAGACTCAAACTCGTAACCTCTTATACTATTATCGCCACCAGCAAAAAATCGCAGTGTGGAGGGCAGCTGAGTGAAATCGTCTACAAAGTTATAACCGGCCTGAAGGCGAGACAAAATACGCGCCTTCTTGCCAAGCGGCAATATTCCCTTGCTATTAAGTTTAAGCTGCAATAAATCAACATCAGATAACAGTGACTGTGATGCGCCACGCACCTCGAATGAGAGGTGATAACCAAGCGTTGGGTAAATTGGGTTATTACTTCTTGTTTTGTTCCATGAAACTCCAGGCATTAATAAAGAAGATGATTCATTGTCTTCACCCACCTCAAAATCTTCTAGCAAAAACTCGAGAAAAATATTCTCTAACCAACCATTTTCTCGAAGCTTAGTTCGACCAAAGTTTGCAACGATAGAATCACTTTCTGAGGTATCCGTATCTTCATGTGCAGCACCCGCTTGCAAACTAATAAAGTCAGTCTGAGGTTGGCTAATCGGTATCTTATAATTGAAACTTAAATTAGATATAACCGGCGAAAGCAGCAGCTTTGCATCATAGTAATGACCTCTATCATTTACTTTTCTGTTTTTATGCTCAAACCTAAAACGAGGCCCGGTATCAGTTGATGCACCTACACCCACAGAAAAAGTTCTGCGTTTTGCCTTAATTAGCTTTATTTCTACAGGAATCGCTCCATCTTGACGTTGATCAAAAAGTGCTTTTACTTCCACATCTGAATAATAACCACTACCACTTAGGTCTTGATATGTTTTTATAATATTTGAGCCTAGATAATAGTCACCAGAATTGACTGATAAATATTTTTTAAATAATTCTTCCTTTAACGAGGTACGATCATAAATCACCTCACTTAATCGATAACGAGCACCAGACTCATAATGAATCAACACTTTTGCTATATTATTAGCCTTGTTAACTCTTAGCGTATGCGTCTTATATTTACCATCAAAATAACCTCGTGTTTGCGCAGTAGCCTCAATTATTTCTTTTACAGCATCATATTTGTCATGGCGTAACAGATCGCCATCCATTAGTGGTAAATTATCTAAAGCTTCTAAAAACTTCTTATCGTCTTTTGCCTCTCCATCAATTATTACCTCTACGCTAGTCACCTTGGTGCGTGGACCTGGGTCGATTGACAAATCTACCTGCCAACAATCTTTTTGTTTTTCTATTTTTTTAGTAAAAGTAGCATTATAGTAGCCATAGGCGTTTAATGCCTCCCCCAACTCAACATCAATTTTTTTTGCTGCATGGCGGACACGCCATTCTGTCTCATCACATTTCAAACTGTTAATAAATAAATTTTCTTGAATCGATTGTACTAATTTTTTATCTACATTTTCGATACTAACGATAACTTCAATATTATCATTAGCAAACACATTAAAAGACAGCATGCAGACAAGCAATCCAGCAACTGCATATAATTCCTTATTCATCAATAGTTCTTTATTCCATTTGTGATAAATACTGCGAAATTCTAAATCTAATTAAGCAGGCAGCCATATAGGCAGGGTGTCTCCAATCTTAGAACTTTACATTCGCCTTGGGTTCATAATTAAATATATTTTGATAACACCAGAGTAATTCAAGGCCTAGGCCTAGACATAGACCATACTGAAGTAACCCGACATAGCTAGCAATAGTATGATTTAAGATCTTGAGCCATTAGCAACAAATATCTTGCTAGCTTGTAATTAAACTACCTAAATTTATTCTAAAAGAGCAATAGCTTTCGATGAATTGATAGACATAGTCAAATAGAATATTTAATATCCACAAATTATATGCTGAGTTATCTTAATTTGAGCACTTAAATAACTAACGAAATTTTATTTACATTTTAACCAGAATTAATAGGAAGAAAATTTGAAAACCTCATCTAATAATTATGTATTTCTTCTAATTATTTTAGCTTCATTGTTTCCACTGAAATCACATGCATTAACAGATGAGTTAACTCCGGCGCTTAGCAACCTAACTACCACTGATAATGACACTTCAAGTGCCGCTTTGGACACTCCAAATCCACTTCAATTAACCCCTAATTGGTGGAAGTATTTTGAAGGAGACAATAATGCTTTAGCTGGAAAAATAAAAAACTTCTTAGCGCGACTAAATGAGCAAACTGAAGTAATTGAAAGCGACCAAAAGCAAGATGCAGGGTTATATATAGATCGCATCAAAACCAGCTTAAACGCCCTGGTCAGTTTAAATAAAAGTGAGATTGAGCCCCCACCAGAAAGCAAGCCATTTAAAGTTAGTTACACACTCAATGAGGTCTTATCACTTGAAAGGTCAAGACAAGAACTTAAATTATTGTATACATCAGAATTACCAGCCTTAAAAAACAACAAAGAAGCCTCAAACTCTCTTATCAAAAAAATTAATACCAAATTTGCTGAATATAGAAAACAAGATCTATCAAATACTAAAAAGTTTATATCTGGCCTAGAAATTATTGCAAACAGATTGACCTGGCTTGTCTTAACCTTAAAAGAACCTATTATAAAAAATAATCTTGATTCTCAAGACGCAATAATTAAAAAACTTTCCGAAGAAGTTAAATATGCAGAAAGCCACCTTGATATATCTCAAAATGATGTTGCACAAATTACGAAGGATATAGAGCAACAACTTGAAACTGTAAACCTAGCAAAAAGCAAAGTAGCTGATGCGAATAATCAAACGCTTGAAATCATCGAGGATGGTGTATTCAGCAACTTTAAATCAATTTTATTAAAGCAGAAACTATTAGTATCTGAATCCCGATTAGCATTAAATGAAAGCAAACTACACTTTTTGGAAGCTAAACTTGATATTTCGGCTTTAACTTTGAGCTCATCAGATTATTCAATAGATGGAATAATTACTAAATATAAAACAAGAGATTCTTTTATCAAGCTGACTCAGGAGAAAAATGAAACATGGAATTCGATATTCAGGAAAGAAATAGACTCACTAATATCCATAGCGTCTGAAAATACTAATCCTCTAGGTGCAAATGACGAGCTAATCCAGATTCTTAATCAACGAAAAAATCTCGCACCCGATACTGCACTGTCTCTACGCAAATTAGACAGCTCAATAAATGATTTGAAATTTATTAACGATATCATTAGAAATAAACTCTCCGAAAATCAGGGAGCGTTATTTAAAATTAAATCCAGCAGCTCAATAACTTTTTCGGAAGCATGGAGAAATTCAAAAATATTCTTTAGCAAAAGTTTATTTAGTATTGGAGATATACCCGTTACAACAGCAGATATTTTACGCGCGATTATTATAATTTTATTTGCATATTTTATATCTCGAGTAGTTCAAAAAATTATTCGTAAAATTACATCATCAGATGTCGGCCCAAGCTCTCCTGTTTTTTACACACTAGGCAGACTATCTCATTATTTGATTATATTGATAGGGCTTATGATTGCCCTGTCTTCTATTGGTTTAAGTTTTACAAATATAGCCATCGTGGCGGGCGCTCTCAGTGTTGGTATAGGTTTTGGCTTGCAATCCATAGTAAATAATTTTGTATCCGGAATTATTGTACTGTTTGAACAAAATATAAAAATTGGTGACTTTGTTGAACTCGATACAGGGATGAAGGGTGTTGTAAAAGGTATACACGTAAGAAGTACGATCATAACCACATTAGATAACCTAGACATTATTGTACCAAACTCGGAATTAGTAAGCGCCAAAGTTACTAACTTCACCATGAATGAACCTATGTTTCGCATTCATATTCCGTTTGGTGTCGCATATGGGTCTGATAAGGCTATTGTTGAAAAAGCAGGTCTCGAGGCCGTTAAGAATGTAGAGGTTACCTATGACGACGGCGCCAAAAGAAGGCCTCAGGTCTGGTTGGTTGGTTTTGGAGATAACAGCTTAAACTTTGAATTGATTGTATGGGTAGTCAATAAAGTCGGCTCACATGCTACTCCAGGGTCCTGGAAAGCGCTCTATAACTGGGAACTAGAGAACGCTTTAGAAAAATATGGAATTACAATACCTTTCCCTCAACGCGACTTACATATAATAAGTGGCTTAGACAAAAACCATGAATAGTTAACTTATTTGAGCTTGCAACACACTGTTGTGAATGAGCACAATTTATTGAATAACCACCCTATGGCCATTAAACCACTGTTTTTCAACATTCATTTCGCTGTAAATAGGCTATCTATTGACTATCTTATGTATATACAATAATATTTGATTAAAATATATACGATCATTAAGATACATATTTAAAACAAACGCCAATAGAACAACTCAAAAATTTCTGATTTAGGTAGCTTTGATGTAGGTAGACACAAATTTATAAAAAATATCAGAATGGATAACATATACAGAAACTAATTTAGCTTAGGAAAACCATGGCTTCTGTCAAAAAAAACAAAAAGAAACAAAAAAAAGATGCTCAATTAGTACTACGAATGGATAGCAAAATGAGGGATGAATTTGTAGACGCATGCCAAAAACTAGATACGACGGCCGCTAGGGAAGTTCGCAGATTCATAAAGCGCTTTATACGTCGCTATGAAAACGGTGAATTTGATGAATGAAACGTATTTCAAACAATTATTTATTTAAATCAACTATATATAAAACTAAAATGACTATCGCTTTCTTAATTACATTTATTATTATCGCTTTATATGTCGCTACAGTTTATTTTCTGCATGATGACTAAGCCCTGTAAAAACCTAAGCATTTATGCCTAGTATGATTAACGCTCTAGAAAATATTTTTTATGTCTATGAGTGAGGGTTAGCCAACTACTTAGTATAAACATCGAACTATACTAATTATTAAAATCAAGCGTCAGTAGCAATCGTTTGTTTCCCTCGAAGACTTGAGGTGAGCGATGTATTAAACCTGCATTTCCATTGCCTTGCCAAAGCTCACCTTTTAACATTGCAACCTCTCCAGTGTTTAGTTGATTGATATCATTTTGAGTTTGATAAATGCCTGATTCCTCATCAACAAGGCCATTATTGCCTTTACCAAGCTTGCTGCGATCCGCTTTATCATGAGGTAACCACTCTGTCGCTACACCATGATACGTACAGACTAATCTACAAGGCACTTTGTCAACATGAAAACGCGGGCACATTGCCTGGTCTAACATCGTTAACCGTAAACCAACCTGTTTAAGTCCATTCAAAAGACAAAACATGTCTACTAGTTCTGAAATGTCTTGACATAATGATTGTGAGTTTTGCAGTTCGTTGTCTGCCTCAATGAGATTTGAAATAGTATCTGCAGGTGTAGTAATGAATGTTTTTTGATAAAAACTATGATTATCTATCAGTTTCTGTGCACAAGTTACCAGTTCGGGAGCCAAAGCTCTTTGCCAAACAGCAATATTTATATTTTCTTGATAGATCTCAGAAAATATTGAAACATGATCGCTGCATGCCGCTTTGCGAAATTTAAAATACTCATGTTTGTCTAGCTGTGTATTTAGCTGTGCACTAGTGGCGATATTCATACATTATTCTCCCATGCAGGAAAAGGGTCTTTAAGCGTTACCCAATATTGTTTTCCTTTAAGCACCTCATCTTCCGTTAACAGACTTTCATCTAGTGCCTTAATCATCGCAGCTTGATCTAAACCTTGGCCGATAAATACTAGCTCTTGACGCATATCTCCAAATGGCTCAACCCAAGTCTCTGATATTGAATCTAAGTATTCTTGGTCTTCAGGCCAATTTTCTTTTGCAACAGCCTTCCAAAACATTCCAGCAAACCCATAATGAGCAATACCTCCTGCTTGACTCCAATGACCCGCAAACTCTGGACGTGTAGCTAACCAAAAATAGCCTTTAGATCGTATCAACTTGCCATAATCATCTGTGCTGTGTAGAAAATGATGGAATTTTTCAGGATGAAATGGGCGTCTCGCCACATAGCTGAAACTTGCTATACCGTATTCTTCTGTTTCTGGAACGTGCTCACCCCGCATCTCTTTAAGCCAACCAGGTGATTGTTGAGCTTGTGCGAAATCAAATAAACCAGTATTTAGAACGTCATCAATGACTACTTTCCCATTCATAATGGGTATCACACGTGCATTTGTATTTAAGGTTTTTAATATTGCAGTGAGGCGATCAATATCTGCTGATTCAACTAAATCTGTTTTGCTCACTAAAATCACATCAGCAAATTCAACTTGGTCTACTAACAAATCTGAGACATTTCGTTGGTCTTCGTCACCTAATAATTCACCTGATTCTCGTAATGATTTCGCTTCTTCATAATCTTTCAAAAAGTTAACTGCATCGACAACCGTTACCATGGTATCTAATGAAGCTACATCCGATAGTGATACGCCTTCTTCATCTGCAAAAGTAAATGTTTCAGCAACAGGCAAAGGCTCTGATATACCTGTTGACTCAATCACTAAATAATCAAAACGTCCTTCTTTAGACAATTTATTAACTTCTATCAATAGATCTTCCCGCAAAGTACAACAGATACAACCATTACTCATTTCCACAAGCTTTTCTTCACTATGATTTAGCGTAACTTCATTTTTTAATATGGAAGAATCTATATTGATTTCACTCATATCATTTACGATCACGGCAACTTTTTTACCTTCTCGATTATTTAGTATATGACTTAGCACCGTAGTCTTTCCTGCACCAAGAAAACCTGACAAGACCGTTACAGGCAGCTTATTTTGATCGTTCATTATTCATCCAATTATTAAAGTGTTAACAATGGAAATTTCACACTGTAGTCTAAGATATTTTTTGTTATAATATAACATTACATATATGTGCGTAAAAAAACAACATGATTTATACTTTTAGACACTTTTGAGTTTTTCAAGCTTTTATATACGAATACTTTAAATATCAAGTGAATTGAAATAATGAACTATATTAGGAAAAATGTATGAGCACTTATTTAAAAAATAATCAATCTGGAAGCGCAGTCCAC
>CAZFEP010000051.1:0-1791 GCA_964517365.1 uncultured Thiotrichales bacterium
TCTTAAGTTATAAAATCATAATTTATAAAATATCGTCCCTGAAAATTAGATCTGTAGTAATCCTTGTTTTAATTGTGGATGGCGATTGATTAAGAGCCAAGTACATCTTCAATAGCCTTTTCTGGACCCCCATCATTTAGGCACGAAACTTTCTGCGTTAGAATGAAGCCTAAATATAATTAAGCTAGATATTGAGAACTTATATTTTAGGAGAACCTCATGAATATTAAATTAATGCCATCTTTAATCTTGATTTGTAGTGTTTTATTAACACCTGCACTAGCAGAATCCATCAAGGCTGTAGATAAACCCAGTTCACCCGTTAAGAGTTCACCCGATAAGTATGTCTACATTATTAGTCCTGCAGATGGAGAAGTTCTCCACAGCCCCGTGCTAGTAAAATTTGGCTTGCGTGGCATGGGGGTGGCTCCAGCAGGTGTTGAACGTGAAAACACAGGGCACCATCATCTACTCATTGATATTGAGGAATTACCTGATCTTGGCAAACCCGTTCCAGCGGATGCTCAACACAAACATTTCGGAGCGGGACAAACCGAAGCCTTAGTTGAACTAGCACCTGGACCACATACTTTGCAGCTCTTATTTGCTGATTTTTCACATATTCCGCATGATCCTGCTATGACCTCTAAAACCATAACCATTTTTATAGAGGAATAACTATCATTGAAATCATTTCGTGATCGTCTAAGTGCAGGTGAATGTCTTATAGGTACACTTGTATCTTTCCCCAGCCCAGAAATTGTTGAATTACTATCAAAGCTCAATTTTGATTGGCTTTTTATTGATGGTGAACATGGCCCGCTTGGAACACTTGAGATGCAAAGAATGTTACAAGCCGCAGGAGATCATTGCCCGTGTTTGATACGCGTGCCGAATAATGACTTAGTGCATATCAAGCAAGCCTTGGATATCGGTGCAACTGGCATCATTGTTCCACAGATAAATAACGCAAAAGAAGCACAAGCTGCAGTCTATGCAGCCAAGTACCCTACCCAAGGTAATCGAGGGGTTGGGCTAGCACGCGCACACGAATACGGTATATCGTTCACAGACTATTTAGCAAAAGCAAACAATGAAACATGCGTAGTCATACAAGCTGAAACAAGCGGTGCAATCGAGAATATAGAAGAGATTGTCGCCATCAAAGATGTCGATGCGATATTAATAGGACCCTATGACTTATCCGCAAACCTTGGTCATACCGGTGAGATTACACACCCAGATGTGGTGGCAGCCATCAACAAGGTTGAAGCTGCGTGCAAAAAAGCTGATGTGCGCTTAGGCTACTTTGGTGTCAATTCTGAATCCGTTCTTCCGTACAAAGAAAAAGGCTTCACCTTACTGACAGTTGGCGTTGATAGCCTATTTGTTTTGAATAGCGCACAACAATTACTAGATGAAATGAACGCTTAGATCGATTCTAACCGTCATTTTTAGTTATCTTTTTTGCCATCACTACGTTATGCCCAAGAAAATACATCAGCAAGCACTAAAGCAACTACGCATTTCCATCAACGAACATAACATAACGGTTACTTTACGCCGCACCACCACAGCAGAAGCTGTTTACTCAGCATTACCATTTGAATCTACTGCTCAAACCTGGGGTGATGAAGTATATTTTTCTACTCCTATATCAAATCAAGAGGTTGAAGATCATGCGCAAGATGTTGTTCAATTAGGTGAACTCGCTTTTTGGGTAGAAGGTAATTGCATTGCAATTGGTTTTGGCCCCACCCCCATTTCTCACTCGAATGAAATTCGACTCGC
>CAZFEP010000051.1:1891-3631 GCA_964517365.1 uncultured Thiotrichales bacterium
AACCAATTAACGGCGGAGTTACGAGTTATTGAATTTAGTACAAAATATCTGATAAATAATTATTGCGACTGCCACTCCCAATAAATCGGCTGCAAAATCGTACATGCTAAAAAACCTTCGCGGCACATATAGATGTAATAATTCTATCGAAAACCCAAATAAAGCCATCAACATGGCTGTAGTGAGTAATGGCTTGGTTAGCTTATAGGAAAAAAGAAGTAAAATTGATAATAAAAAAAATGCAGCAAAGTGCCCAAACTTATCCAAGTGTTCAATCGAGTGGCTAATGGTAACGGAGCCTGGAATAATCGATAAAATTAAAACTACACTTGCACAAACCCAGAACATTACTTGAATATGTTTATGTTTTAACAGCATAGCTATAAAATTATTTAAAGATAACTAAGTTTAAGACTCGGCAAACCCCGAATGGTTTCGGCAATACTATTAAAATCATAATTTCTTTAATAATTTCATTGTCAATTAAGCAATAGTCACTTCACAGATACCGTGCCTGATGAGAACTAAAGTCAAACTATTATTCGCGCTTAGTTTTATAATGATTATCACCCTAGTTTTAGTGTTTTTCTGGCTGCCACCTTATCTAGAAAAATCAAGAAATCGTACTTTACCCAGCCAATACACAGAGATTTCCAGCAAAGCTGGTCAATTGCACGACTCATTATTTATTGCAGATCTCCATAGTGATTCATTGTTATGGAATCGAAATCTAGCCAAAAAATCCGCATATGGCCATGTTGACATACCTCGCTTAATCGAAGGCAATGTTGCATTACAAGTATTCTCTGTAGTTACTAAAGCACCTAAAAACCTCAATTTAATCTCTAATACAGACGATACAGACAACATTACCTTGCTGGCGATAGCACAATTATGGCCGGTGAGGTCTTGGTTTAATCTGTTTGAACGTGCTAACTACCAAGCCTCTAAATTAGCGTTAATTGCCAATAACCCTAAGAATAACTTCCATTTAATTAGCAACCAACAAGACTTCAAAGATTACCTTCAGCTGCGAAATAATAATTCAAATATTACTGCGGGAATTCTGAGTTTAGAGGGTGCACATGCACTGAATGGACAACTTGAAAACGTCGATCGCTTATATGAACTAGGCTTTAGAATAATCGGTTTCACACATTTTTTTGATAATAAATTAGGGGGCTCAGCACACGGAACAAAACAAGGTGGTATTACAAAATTTGGGGAACAAGTACTTGAACGCATGCATGAACTTAAAATGTTTGTCGACCTATCACATGCCTCACCAAAATTAGCTGAAGACATCATTAGTCTTAGCAAACGCCCTGTACTCGTAACACATACCGGCATACAGGCTGTTTGTGCTTCTAAATCAAACAGAAATCTAACAGACAAACAAATCAAGCAAGTGGCAGCAACAGGAGGTTTGATTGGAATAGGTTTTTGGCCAACGGTGACATGTAACCGCAGTATCTCTGGTATCGTCAGCTCGATACGCTATATTGGTAATCTAGTTGGGTTTGACTATGTTGGTTTAGGATCTGACTTTGATGGAAATGTCTCAGTACCCTTTACTTCTTCTGATATCGAACAGCTCACCCAAGCACTCATAGATGCTGGATTAAATAATCAGCAGATCAGAAAAGTTATGGGTGGAAATTTACAACGAATATTTGAACAATATCTACCTGAGTAAATTTACCTAGTAAATCTATTCGGTAAATCTATTCGGTAAATCTA
>CAZFEP010000051.1:3731-7079 GCA_964517365.1 uncultured Thiotrichales bacterium
GTAAATCTATTCGGTAAATCTATTCGGTAAATCTACTCGATAACACTACCTTGCTCATTTCTACTAAGTAAGTCATTTATCAAGATGATCATTTCACATCAATCTCATCTGGGGATGAAAAATTTTTATTCTTATAACGCTTATAGACCATTTCTGATGCTATATCGGACAATAGATCTTTAGGGTTTTCTGAACAACGCTTTATCAGCAGATCTGTTAAGACATACAGGTCTTCCCCCCAAGTAATGTCATAAATATCTTCAGACGTGAAATTTACGCCAGACATAAAACCTGAAAGCCAAATAGCAGCCAACTCTCTATAACTTTCTTCTTCAACTTTTACAGTAAATTCATCACATGGCATATTACCCAAACCGATAACCTCCCACGGCCCCTCACCGTACACCTGTGCAAAAGCAGTTAATGGCTGAAACAAAAATAATACTAATACAACTGCAAAATATAGCTTTTTAAATTTAATCATGACTTAAAAAGAACACCAAAAAGGTGCATTCTCACCTTTGCATTGCTCTTCAGAATCCATAAGTACACCCTCTTGATATGCGTTTATCATGCTCATAAATGGTTTGCCAAATAAAGAAAAACAGGCCAATAAAATTGTGGCAACAAGAATTAGATACAACATCGTTTTGTAACTATTCTTTTTAATTATAAGAATTTTTTTATAATCCAAAGCTATTAGCAATCCTGAAACAATGATTACTATCACAAGTATTATTAGTAATGTTACTGACATATAAACTTCTTCATTAAATAGTAACTTTTAGTCCAAACACCGATATATACCAAACGTTAACGCTTATAATTAATGGACACTTAAATTTTCAGTTCGGAAAGATCACATTTCATTAAATAATTTGCGGAGAGGTTTCTCGAAGTAAAAAATGCATGCCCAGTTAAATCTATTTTTTTCACTATAGCAAACCCACAAGACTCATATAGGTTGATGGCTGCCTGGTTATTTTCATACACATGCAAGCTTAGACGGTTCATATTATTTTGCGAGGCCCTTTTTGATGCGTATTTTAGCAAAGCTTTAGCTAGACCTTGTCTCCTGAACTTCTCTGATACGCCAAGTGTATTGATATACCAACTTTCATTAACTTGATGGTCTGAAAAATATCTCATCCACTGAACACGATCCTTACTGAGAATATTTTCCATTTCTGCAGTTAACTGATTAGAGGCTGCAGGATAAGAAAATACTAAGCCAACAATATCACCTTCAGAATCATTATCGCAGCGGGCTAGATCGACATTTTTAAATGAATAATAAGGATCTTCTGCCAACACCAACGCTAAATGTCGCAACGCAAACAAATCAGGGACAAGCGAATCTAAAAGGTACTCGATATGCCCGTGTCCTACTGTATTGATCCAAGAAGCAATCTGATCACAATCATGTAGCTGACCAGTATTAAAATTAATTGCCATAGATAAACATTTTGGCAATTTAATTACCAATAACTCAAGCTTTTTATGCGTATATGCACATCAGAATAAATAAAATCCAAGAAGCAAGATTTGGGATTCAAAAAACAAAAATGCCCGCTAGTGCGGGCATTTTTGATTAATACTTGAATTTGCTAGATCCCTTGAATACGAAGCAAGGAGTATGAAGCAAGTCCTAATTGTTTTAACGTTTAGAGTATTGCTCTTTCTTACGCGCTTTGCGTAAGCCAACTTTCTTACGTTCAACTTCACGTGCATCACGTGTTAGAAAACCACTTTTACGTAACGGTGACCGAAGTTCTTCATTGTACTTCAACAATGCACGAGCAATACCAAGACGTATTGCACCGGCTTGGCCATTTGGACCGCCACCTTTTACCATTATGTTCAGATCAAAAGTATCCAATGTTTCGGTAACTTCGAAAGGTTGGCGAATGATCATACGTGATGTCTTGCGTCCAAAATAAACATCATCAGTACGCATATTGATAGTGATGGCGCCAGTACCAGGCTTCATATAAACACGTGCCGTTGAGCTCTTTCTTCGTCCAGTACCATAAAATTGATCTAATGCCATTTCTTTTAACCTATATATCTAATACTTGTGGCTGTTGTGCAGCGTGATTGTGTTCTGGGCCTGCGTATACTTTTAATTTTCTAAACATGGCTCGACCTAAAGGATTTTTTGGAAGCATTCCCTTAACTGCTGTTTCAAGAACTCGCGTCGGATGCTTATCCATCATTTCACCCAGAGGTACAGACTTAAGATTACCTACATAGCCTGTGTGCTTGTGATACATCTTACCAGCTAGCTTATTACCAGTTACATGTAATTTTTCTGCATTAATTACAACGATACAATCACCGGTATCGACGTGAGGGGTATAAGTGGGCTTATGCTTACCTTTCAAGCGTCTAGCAATTTCACTCGCTAATCGGCCAAGGGTCTTATCAGTAGCATCTACTAGAAACCAGTCTCTTTCTACTTCTGCTGGTTTGGTGCTTACAGTGCTGGTAGTTAACATTATATTTCTTCTACAGTTCTTTTCGGTTCTTTTTACAAATATTACACCTATTGGCTTGCGCCTATAGATTGATCAGCTTATTCCAAAAATTTATTCAATAATTACATGAAAAAACTTGTTTATTCATGGGATTTATATCCCTGGAAAGGCGCGAAATAATATCGAACTCCGCTCTCTGATACAAGGAAATCGAGGCTTCTAGACTAACTATTTGGTATAGGCTATTGGGTTATAGGTAATCCTCGAATACTAAAGGTCCTTAGCAACCTCAAATTCTAGGCAAAAAAAAGCGCGAAAACTTGCGTTTCGCGCTTAAAACTATGTCTACTAAAAGTAGATGGAGGAGTTCTGAATGTTTATAAACTATCAGAATATGCGCATGTTCTAATATTATTCTATTAATGTCAACTAATATTGTCGTTAAATTCAGCTATTTTTTGCTAAATTGTTGCCAGATGCGGCTATCTTGACGATTATTTAAATTCTCAAATCTTCAATCTTTCTACAATTTCACCCTGCATCAAATGCTTAGTGATAATTTCATCTAAATCGTCTTCATTGGCATATCGGTACCAAATCCCCTCGGGATAGACCACGGCAACAGGCCCTTCATCGCATCGGTCTAGGCACCCTGCCTGATTTACCCTGACTCCACCCTGACCAGATATCCCTAACTCTTTGGTTTTGGTTTTGGCATAGGTTCTTAGTTCTGTTGCACCATGGTCTTGGCAACAGGCTTTGTCTTCACGCTCGTTTACACACATGAATAAGTGGTGCTTATAAAAACTCATCTTTTAACCCTTTTCAATTTACCCTTCTGAAGTTACCTTGTAGATTTACTAGGTAGATT
>CAZFEP010000051.1:7179-13465 GCA_964517365.1 uncultured Thiotrichales bacterium
AGATTAATTAGCTAGATTCACTTGGTTATTACACATTCGTAATGATTGCCATAATATTAACAAATGATCGTTTCCTATTCATAGCTCACATACTTGAACACTAGATACCTAATTCAATGACACTAGCCAAATCCACATATCCGCAAGCTATTATTGCTGCAGCGGATGAATGTGTAATGTGCGGTTTGTGCTTGCCTCATTGCCCAACCTATTCCATTGCAAAAACCGAAGCTGAATCACCCAGAGGTCGTATCGCACTGGTTCGCGCATTACATGAAGGAAAGTTAGACGCAACTGACACTATCACTTCCCACCTAAACCATTGCCTTACGTGTATGAGTTGTGAACGTGCATGCCCAGCAAATGTAGACTATGAGAAAATTATTGACGCGGGTCGTGCAATCACTCACAAGCAGAATAAGAGTCTTCAGCAACGGCTATTTTTATTTATCTTAAGCCGTTCAAACATAAGAAGAATTCTAAAGGTCTTTGTTACTATTTTCAGAAGTTTAGGCCTGCATCATTTATTTAGTCATTACCGTGCAGTCACTCTGTTACCTAATTCCCCACTCAATGCGCCTCAATACAAAAACACACAAACGGATGATGGACCCAATGTAGCCATCATGAACTCATGTGCAGCGGACCTTGTGAGTGACCAGGCATTTAATTCAGCTAAACACGTTTTATCAAAACTTGGCTGCAATGTTATTCAACAAAAACAAACTTCTTGCTGTGGAGCCCTGCATCAACATACAGGTGACCTTAAAACCGCTGCATCATTAAGAAATAAATTGCTGCACTCCATAGAACTAGAAAATTTAGACCATGTTGTCAGCTTAGCCACTGGCTGTGGTGCACAGCTTGAACGTTACCCAACGCTTGAAAACTCCTCAATAGCAAATGAGTTCTCTGAAAAGTATGCTGATGTATATGAGCTTGTTTTACAAAGACTTGATCAAAGGCTCAGTGATCATAAAATTAGCTTTAAACCACTCACTGCAAAAGTATACCTACATAAACCCTGCACCCAGCAGACCAAAACTAACAAGACAAATGAACCATGCGCGGTTGAGCGCTTATTAGAATATATTCCTGAAATTGAAATATTACATTTCAAAGATTCACATATCTGTTGTGGAGCGGGTGGCATGAATACCATCACCCAAGACAAACTTGCTGACCAGTTAATCGATAATAAAATTGATGAAGTTAAAAACTCATCTGCCAGTTATCTTGTGAGTAGCAACATAGGCTGTGCATTGCATTTTCAAGCCCGGTTAAAGCGGGAAAATATCCATGTACAGATATGTCATCCCCTCACTTTACTCGCTCAACAAGTGTTATAATTTATCAATGCGAAACTTCAACTCTACAGATCATTTCCTTTCTCATATTGATAAAGGTTTGCGTACATTATTAGCCAAACCTAATGCAAAACACTCATGCTCACCTGCCGATAAAATTAAAAGCAAAGTTGAGCTGAATGACGAAGACAAAAAACAATCTGCTCGCTTAATGCGCGTGAACCATGCTGGCGAAATTGCAGCTCAAGGCCTTTATCATGGCCACATGCTGATGGCTAAAGACGAAATCATTAAGCAAAAATTCAATCAGTCTGCTCAAGAAGAAGAAGCACATCTAAGTTGGTGTGAAAAACGTCTCGGCGAACTTCAAGATCGGCCTAGTGTATTTACACCTGCATGGTATCTGGGCTCTTATGCAATGGGTGCAGCCGTTGGAGCGTTTGGAGACAAATGGTCACTAGGTTTTGTTTCTGAAACAGAAAAACAAGTGGTTAAACATATTGATAAGCACCTGTCGCATTTACCAGATGAAGATTTAAAGAGTCGTGAAGTGTTATTAAAAATGCGTGAAGATGAAGCCATGCATGACAAAAATGCACAAGCTGCTGGAGCCAACGAGTTACCTCAACCCGCTAAACTATTAATGACTGCAGTATCTAAAGTAATGACAAAAACTTCTTACTGGATTTAATCGAGAGAATTAATTCCGTAAAAAATTTCACTCATCTCATTTTTCAAGCTTTCCTCAATTTTTTCTTGTTCTATATTGCTCAGCGCGTCTAACCCTTTACCAAATAAATAAGAATCAAGCTTAAAATCATTGACCAGCATTTTGGTATGAAAAATATTTTCTTGTCCGACATTCATATCAATCATCTGATATTGTTTTTTAGTTTTCTCAGACAAAAATTCTTGGATTGAAGTAATATCATGATCTATATAGTGCTTTAAACCTTCAACATCCCTCGTAAAGCCACGCACCCTATAGTCTAGAATCACAATGTCTTCGTTAAAGCTATCAATCAGGTAATCCAAGGCCTTTAATGGCGAAACTCTTCCACAAGTCGATACATCAATATCTACCCGAAATGTGCTGATACCATTATCAGGATGATATTCAGGATAGGTATGTGCAGTTACATGACTTTTATCCAAGTGCCCAACAACAGATTGTGATGATTCAGAGCTAACGTTACTGGGGACTTGTTCAAATGGTGTATCTTCTCTAGAGAAGATCGCTTCTGCTAAATCCGGCTCTTCAGAGATCAAGCACGTTACACTCGCACCTCTTGGCTCATAATCATACGTAGACATATTAAGAACATTTGCACCAATTTGTTTGGTAACTTCTCTTAGAACAGCCTCTAAACGCGCTGCGTTATATTCTTCGTCTACATATTCCAAATACTCTTGCTGGTGTTCTGGAGTACGTGCATAGCAAATATCATAAAAATTAAAACTGAGTGTTTTAGTTAGATTATTAAACCCGTGCAGTTGAATTTTTTTCTCACTCACTTCCATTTTCTAGTTCTATCTTCTAGTTCCATTTTTCTTTTTATGTTTTATGTCTTGGCATACGTACTGGTACATTTTCTCAGCCCAGTTATATTTTGCTTAAGACGTACTCTGCGGTAATTTTCCAATGATTTCGTAATCAAATGTAATCGTTACATTGGGTCGCATCATTTTGGCAACCGAGCAGTACTTTTCGACGGATAACTCAACGGCTCGCTTTACGTGTTTTTCGTTTAATTTCTGACCAGAAATAATGAAGCGCATGTGAATTGTTGTAAACACCGCGGGCACTTCGTCCGCCCGTTCTGCATCAATTTCAATCTGGCAATCTTCCACGTTCTGTCTAGATTTTTCGAGAATTTCGACTACATCAAAAGCGCTACACCCTCCTAAACCTACCAAAATCATCTCCATGGGACGCGCGGCGGTATTTTGACCCCCATGCTCGGGTGGACCATCCATCATTAAAGTATGCCCACTGCCGGTTTCAGCTTGGAAGCTGCGTTGCTCTAACCACTTGATTCGTACTTGCATTACTACCGTTTGATCCTTTTTACTATCGACATCAGTAAGTTATCTGACATAGACTACTTAAAATAACAATTTCTGAACTTGAACTTGAATAATCCTAATCCAGCAGTACTTATACAGGAACCCGTTGTGGACCGATTTTTAGAACATTGCCATACAAAGCGTTATGCCTCTGGTAATCGCATTATTCACGCGGGCGACCCATCCAATACTTTGTATTACATCACACATGGTTCTGTAAAGATCATGTTGGAAGATGATACTGGCCATGAAATGGTTCTGGCATACCTCAACAAAGGTGATTTCTTTGGAGAGATGGGATTGTTTGCAGAAAACGAACGCAGTGCATTGGTTATCGCCAAAGAGCAATGCGATGTTGCTGAAATTCAATATTCTAAATTTCGCGAGTTGGTGCAAACTGACCCGGACATCTTAATGCATATGGCGGGCCAGCTTGCCAAGCGTTTACGCGATACAAGCCAAAAAGTGATTGATCTTGCATACTTAGATGTTACCGGTCGAGTTGCACACACCTTACTGGATTTAGCTAAACAGCCCGACGCAATGACTCACCCCGAAGGCATGCAAATTCGTATTACGAGACAAGAAATTGCAAAAATTGTGGGTTGCTCACGCGAGATGGCTGGCCGAGTACTTAAAGAACTGCAGCAACAAGGCTTAATCTCGGCACACGGTAAAACCATTGTCGTATACGGCACACGATAGATTCAAAATCCAGGCCAGTTCCAATTAGTTGATAGCTAGTTAAAACATTAGCTAAACCGCACATAACCCTGCTATCTATAAGGCCGGTATTTGACCAGAATTAAGCTAGATATCAGCTTATTCCTGAATCCTTATCACCCTTGATGGCTCTTAGGGTTGCTATAAGTTATCTCTCAAAGCAATTGTACTCAACAATGTTATACTATAACATTGATATATGTGGCAAAGACATCAACACAGCCAGTGCATCAAAGAGGCTCTCATTAAAGCAGAAAAAATCTGCCAGAATAACCAATGTCGCCTCACCCCTATCCGAAAAAAAGTTTTACAACTTATTTGGAAAAGTCATAAACCTATTAAGGCATATGATCTGCTCGCACAACTTAGTTCTGAAAATTTTATTGAAAAACCTCCGACGGTATATCGTGCCTTAGAGTTTTTAATCGACAACAACTTGATACATCGAATTGAAAGTCAAAATGCTTATATTGGCTGCAATAACGATCATGAGTCCTCAGATAGTAAATTCCTCATATGCGACCAATGCAATGAAGTTGAAGAGCTTAGTGAGCCCAAGATAAATAAAACGCTAAGTGAGATAAGCAAAAAACAAGGATTTACCCCAAGCCTAGTTAACGTAGAGATTCATGGCACTTGTTCGCAATGCACCCCATCCTAATAATCTAGTTTTGAGCGTCTAGCTCTAAAAAAATATAAAACATATATAACAATAATAAAAAATCACACCATGCAACACGAAACCTTTGACCGCTTTGCGATCGCCTTATCCAGCTTGTGCGCCATTCACTGTATAGTATTCCCTATTGCAGCTAGCGTAACACCGCTTTTAATGGCGACCATCGATCATGGCAATGCCTTACACGAATTCTGGTTCCACCAGTTCATTCTCATCTTCATCATACCGGTCAGCATTGTTGCATTGATAATGGGTTATCGATGCCACAAAAAAACTTTACCCATAATACTGGGCAGCATAGGTTTAGCGATTTTAGTAACCGTAGCCTTGTTTGCAGAACCACTGATCGCACAACAAATTATTTCCCATAAAGGTGAAACCATTCTAACTATCATAGGCGGGGTTATTCATGCGTCTGGGCATGTTGCCAACGCACTCACCACGAAAGCCATTCACACTCCAAGCTGTTCGGCTGTGCATTAGGCCTTATACAATATGCCTCACTACAGGAAACTCACTCCATAAACCTATTGCAGCAAATCTTCTTCAATCGGGTGATACACACTGGCAGACTCAATCAGTGTTTTCGCAGTCAATCCAGGCACACCATACACTTTTGCAATTACGCCATAATCTGTTTTTACCTTTTCTAACAAAAGATCAAAATCACCATCTCCAGATAACAACACCATGACGTCCACTTCTCTAGCCTGTTCCATTGCATCAATAGTAATACCTACATCCCAATCACCTTTAGCAGAGCCATCACCACGTTGTATATAAGGCTTAAGCTTTACCTTAAATCCAATATGTTCTAGCGCTTTTTGAAACTTGTGTTGTTTGTCATCACCTTTTTGAGTGGCATATGCATTGGCGATAACAATCTTTCCTTCAACGCTTAACTGTCTCCAAAGCTCGCGGTAATTAAATTGACGCTGATACCTATCTCTTGTGGTGTAATAAATATTTTGCACGTCTGCAAAAATAGCGATGGTTTTCATATAAGTATCTTCATCATTTCAAAAGTATGGCTAATTGCTATAGTCATGGTAACGCTATAGAGTGTACATACTATTTATCTAATAATGGACCCACCTGCTAGGTGGCGTACTCTGGAATTTTTACTACGTTTATTTTTATAACGTTTATAAAGTTCACCTCTTACGCTATTTCTCAGACTAACCCAAAAAAGGGTATCTACATAAGACACGTCACGTGTCATCACTCATTTTATTTCAGAGCTTAACGGCTTTGTTGAAGGAGCATTACACATGGATGAACTACAACACGTACTCTATAACCCCGTTTATCTCATTCTCGGAATCGTAGTGGTTTATGTTTTATGGAATCATTTTTCCAGTAAATATAAGTAATACCAGAATCATCTTAAAATAATTGCATCAAGGACGATGCATCAAATTACTTCTTTCTTAGCGAATATAAAATTTCAGCTAATGTAGTGAGCACATGGATGTGCGAATATGAGGCGCATCTTGGATGATGCTTTCAA
>CAZFEP010000052.1:0-11489 GCA_964517365.1 uncultured Thiotrichales bacterium
AGAAGGCGAACTCAAGATCGCGGCACAGATGAATAAACAAGCCGGGTACGTGTAAGGTTCGTTTAATCTAAAGCTAGACAATGAGCCCTTATCTTTGTTCATTTATTGTACGAAATAAATGTACTTGGATAAGGGTTTTTTGGTTAAAAAACTATTAAAATACAATAAAAAACGGCAAACTATAGCCATACATATTAATAAAAGATAACTTAGGAGTTCAGAGATGAAAGTAACTTATAATGCAGATACTTGCAGCCATGCAGGCGAGTGTGTAAAAGGTTCACCTAGCGTATTTAAGGTAGAAGACGGTCAGTTTGTAATAGATACTAATGCCGCACCGGAAGCTGAAATTCGCGCAACCGTAGCAAAGTGTCCTTCTGGCGCTTTAACGATTGAAGACTAACTGTTTACATTCAGTTACAGCAATTACTTTAGTTTGTATTTACAATAACCTTAAAGTAAGTTGCAAAATAATTAATGGTTAAGCGTGCGTTAACTGGCACGCTTGGCATATTCAAGATAATCCTAATGAAGATTGCCTGTTAGGGGGAGATATGATCGGAGATCAGTTAAGAACAAAAATGATTTTGAGTGGACATCCAAGTTGTCCAAACACTGGAAAGTGTTTGCAAACAGCTGGGGAGAAGGGTGTTGACGTAGAAACAATTCTCATAAACGGAATGGATGACAGTGATTTTCTTGCAAAATCTCCTTACGGTATCGGTCCAGTCTTGCAAGACATTGACTTTGTCGTGTACGGAACCGGAGCGGTAATGTCATACCTCGATGACAAAGGTTTTGGTCCATCACTGGTGCCACGAAATGGTGTGCATCGTGCTGTGATGTATCAGTGGGCAGGAATTGCTACTGAAAAAGTACAAACGATGATGGGTGACAACCTTGATAAAGATGGATTAGCTGCTTTGTTTGATGGTTTAGAAAATCAACTTAAGAATCCTCCAAAGAAGGGCGATTTTATTTGTGGTGATTTTTCGTTAGCTGATATTCATTGGGCTGCATGTTCTAACTTGCTTGAACACAGTGGTGCTGGCGATCTAGTTAGCTCACGTCCAGGCGTAAGTGCTTGGTATGGTAAAGTTAAGTCCCATCCTTCAACGAGTAAGGAAAAGCTTGAGCCATTTTCATGCTTGCCAACTGCAGGCGATGTAAGTTCAGGAACCTTACGAGATATTTCTATCAACGTATAGAAGGGTCTTCTTTTTTTAAAACATACATTACGCGTTCTAAACACTGGAAAGGACGCCAGTGAGTATTTGATATCATGTTTGGATTATTTGGTGGTAATAAAGACTGGCAAGCAAAAGTTAATGGTGGTGAACACACCATTACCGTTAAAGCTGGAGACAATCTATTAAATGCTGCATTATCGCAAGGTGTGCCTTGGCCGCATGACTGTCGTGTGGGTAGCTGCAGTACATGTCAGTGCACTCTCAAGGGAGGAAAAATCAAAGCGTTAACTGATTTTTCTTATGTTCTAGATCAAGATCAGTTAAAGAGTGGCACTATTCTAGCGTGCCAAACACGACTTAAGAGTGATATTGAGATTGAAGTTGAGCTTAGTGATGCTCCGGCAATTGCGCTGAATAGTTACGAAGGCAAGATCCTAAGTGCTCGTAACATGACACACGATATCAAAGAGCTTGTGGTTAAGTGTGATGGAAATGTTGACCACTCAGGTATGGCTGGACAATATTCAGAAATATCGGTTGGTGCCATTGATGACCCGCGTTCATATTCTTACGCAAAGGCACCTAAACAAGAAAATCCTGGTGAATTCACCTTTTATGTTCGTTTGGTACCAAATGGTAAATTTACCGAGTGGCTATTTGCTGAAGATCGAACGGGTGAGCCAGTTAAAGTAACCGGCCCGTATGGCCAGTTTTACCGTCGTGACGAAGACTCAACTATGGTTTGTGTGGCTGGCGGCAGTGGTATGAGTGCCATTAAAGCGATACTGGAAAGTTCAGCAGCAGAACAAGTGAAACGCAATTGTTTATACTTGTTTGGAGCACGCGCCCAACAAGATTTATACTGCATGGATGAATTGGCGGAAATTGGTAAGAAATGGAATAAAGATTATTCCTTTGAATTTGTACCTGTATTAAGTGAAGAGCCAGATGGAAGTGGTTGGCAGGGCGCCACAGGTTTTGTAACGACCTATTTGAAAGAAGCCTATGTAGATACTGGTAAATTATCGATGAGCAATGCTCAAGGCTATTTATGTGGCCCACCACCGATGATTGATGCGGCCATTGATGTGATGGTCGACCAAGGTTTGAATAAAGAGAATATTTTCTTTGATAAGTTTTTGGATGCAAGTTCAATGCCCGGTGGGCGTTAAGATTTAGTTAATTAGAGTATTTAGGAGTAAGACATGCGTACATTGCAAGCAGTTGGAGTTATGGCTCTATGGACCATAGCATTCTTGGGAGTTTTGAACTGGTTAAACGTGGGAGCACATTACCGAGAATGGTATTGGGCGCTCGGAACGGCATTAATATTTATTGTCATGATCGTGGGAAATTTCTGGATCTTTTTTGCGGTAGGAAAAGAAGAGCCATGGGATTGGGTTAAAGATAAAGAGAGTGGGGCAGACGAATAGTTTTCTACAATCTCTAAAATATTATTAAAAGCGGCTGTTTTCAAACAGCCGCTTTTAGTTTTGGGGTGAGTAAATATGTTTTTTGCTGGGGATATTGTTGGGCTGCCACGTTGTTATGGCCCAGTCCCATATTTCACTTAGCTTGTTGTTTGCGAGCATAGTTATTTCGAGCTCTTTTGGAATAATACTACCTAAGTCGTTGAGTATGCTTATTAAAGTTTTGCAGCGATGCTCGGTATTTGCGGCTTTGGCGCCAGTTTGTTTGCTTAATTTTTGTGCCTGTTCATTTACTATGAGAGGTACATGAAAAAAGCCTGGCGTCTGAAAATTGAAAAGTTGGCAAAGATATATTTGAATTGGGGTGAACGCTAATAGATCATATCCACGTACCACTTCTGTAATTTCCTGGTATGCATCATCAACGCTAACCGCCAATGCATAGCTGGGAATGTCAAACTTACGGTGGATAATAATGTCGCCAATTTCTTGGTGTAGATTATGGTGTAGCTCTCCATAGTTACTATCCTTAAAACGAATCACTTTGTTTTCTACACGTAGTCTCAAATTTAATTCTGTATCACGGGCGTCAAGATTTTTGTTTTTGCATGTTCCAGGGTATCGCTTACCTAATGGACTTTTTTGAGCATCATCTTTTAAATCTTTTCGAGAGCAAGAGCATGCATAGGCTTTATCACGCTCCAATAATTTGTGTATCTGATTACGATATGCTTCGTGGCGTGTAGATTGATAAAGCGGTGTTTCATCCCATTCAAGTTGAAAGTACTCTAGGGTCTTGAGTATGTCGTCTGCAGCGCCAGCAATTTCACGCGGTGGATCGATATCCTCAATACGTATCAGCCATTTGCCATTATTGTGTTTGGCTTGAAGGTAGCTCGCCGTAGCTGCGACTAATGATCCGTAGTGTAGTGGGCCAGAGGGGCTGGGTGCAAAACGACCGACGTATTGTTTTGGCTTCACCAGTTAATAATGGTTTATTGATGCTATAGGTTCGTTACGAATGAAAAAGCTAAATTCATATATCAATTAATATTTTAATAATATCAGGTAAATATTTGTTTTTCCTTGATTTCCTGCAAGGTCTTGCAGTCTATGCATTGCGTCGCCGTGGGGCGCGCTTCTAGTCGTTTGATACCAATTTCAATGCCACAGGATTCACAATAACCATAATCTTCCGAGTCGATTGTGGATAACGTTTGATTAATTTTTCGTATCAATTTGCTTTCACGGTCACGTGTTCTAAGTTCTAAACTAAATTCTTCCTCTTGAGTGGCACGATCTGCAGGGTCGGCAAACTGACTGGCATCACTTTTCATTTGATCCACAGTGCGTTTTACTTCGTCAATTAATTCTTGTTTCCATTGTAATAAAATATTTCGAAAGTGCTCTAGCTGAGCGTCGCTCATATAACTTTCACCACGGTTGACTGTATACGGAGTTATACCTTCAACGGGTAATTCAACGGGCGAGCGTTTATTGAGCAATTCTATCCGTTTTTGCTTCTTCTTTTCTCTTTCCGCTTGCGCTTGAAGCTCTTTGAGCTCGCTTTTAGTGGGCTTTTTCTCAACTGGTGCTTTTGGTTCAGCCTTTTTGGCGCTTACTTTGGTTTTTGGTGCGGCTTTTTTCTTAGGCGCAGCCTTTTTAGTTGCGGCCTTTTTCTTTGGTGCGGCTTTTTTCTTCGCAATAGCCTTCTTCTTAGGCGCAGCCTTTTTGGTCGCGGCCTTTTTCTTTGGTGCGGCTTTTTTCTTTGGTGCAGCTTTTTTCTTTACGACCGCTTTTTTCTTAGGCGCAGCCTTTTTAGTTGCGGCCTTTTTCTTTGGTGCGGCTTTTTTCTTCGCAATAGCCTTCTTCTTAGGCGCAGCTTTTTTAGTGGCAACCTTCTTTTTGGTTGCGGCTTTTTTCTTGCTTTTAACTTTTTTAGCTGGCATGGAACACTCTTGTGAAAATGAAGCCCGCTTTTATGCCAGATAAGTTGTCTCGTGGCAAGCGATGCTTATGAAACTTCATGAAGAAATAGCTTAAAAATACGCTAAATATTGTCTCTATAGTGATGGTGAATGGCTTACTGCTTGTCTTCTACCTTGGCTGAAAGACTGCCATGCGCTAATTGGATAGATACCTTATCTCCTTTATCAATCTGCGCACTATCGTTTAAAATTTGACCGGTTGATGGGTTGCTTGCAATAGCATAGCCTCGGTTCATGGTGGCTAGTGGGCTTACCGCCTCAAGGGTTCTTGTCAATGTATTGAGTATTTGCTGGTTGTGATCTAGTTTTGACTGAATACTGCGGTTCATTTGTTTATTTAGATCCATTAGCTTTATTTTTGCTTCACGGACACGTGTACGAGGAGACTGGCTTTCAAACCTTAAAGATAGTTTGTTTAGCTGGTTGTATCGTTCAGTAATGTTTAGCTTTATCGCGCTCTGTGCGCGTCTTTGCAATTCGAGCAGATATTCCTGTTTACGCAGAACGTTTTGCTTAGGATGTAAAAATGCTAAACGTTGTGTAAGCCAATCAATAGCTTGGTGCAAGTTGCTGACCTTATCTCGTAACAAATACAGCAAAGTGCTTTCGAATTGCTCAAAGGTTTCTAAAAGCTCGTTTTGATGCGGTGTGATAAGTTCAGCTGCAGCCGATGGTGTAGCCGCGCGCACATCTGCCACAAAATCTGTAATAGTAAAGTCCACTTCATGGCCGACACCTGCAACCACTGGAATTTTCGATGCATAGATAGCACGAGCCACGGACTCTTCATTAAATGACCAAAGGTCTTCAATGGAGCCGCCTCCTCGAGAAATAATTACCACATCACTTTGCTTGCGTTGATTGATGGCGACTAAGGCCTCTACAATTGCAGAAGCGGAGTCTTCGCCTTGTACAGGTACAGCATATATCTGGATACTTAAAAGTGGATAGCGGCGACGAAGGACGCTCAGGATATCGCGTATTGCAGCTCCAGTGGCTGAAGTGACAATACTTACAGCTTTTGGGTACTCAGGAAGTGACTGTTTAGTATCGGTATCAAATAGTCCTTCTTGCTTAAGCTTGAGTTTTAGTGCTTCGTATTTTCGTTGCAGCGCGCCCACACCGGCTTCTTCCATGTGTTCAACAGTGAGTTGATATTCCCCACGAGGTTCATACACGCCAACACGTGCACGAACTAGAACTTGCATGCCATTTTCAGGTTGAAATGCCAAGCCTCGATTCGAGTTACGAAACATTGCGCAGCGCACCTGCGCTTGTGCATCTTTTAGAGAAAAGTAGATATGTCCCGAGGCGGGTCGTGCGACATTAGAGAGTTCACCTTCTATCCACAATAATGGAAAGTTTTGCTGTAAAAGCTGCTTAACTTCCCGATTGAGTTGGTAAACGGAGTAGATTTGGCGTTCTTCTAGATCCATTCCTATTTGCGAGCTATCCATATTGACCATGATTAGCATGATACTAGATTCTCGAAACAAGTTTACCGCGTATTGAGCAATCACTATAATTAGTCGCCACTTTGGCACAGGACTGCACCATGCGAATCAAACAAGACGCGCTTACATTTGATGATGTTTCACTCGTTCCCGCTCACTCAAACGTGCTTCCACGTGACGTTGATCTCAAGACACAGCTAACGCGAGAAATCAGTCTCAACATGCCGTTGGTATCTTCAGCAATGGACACTGTTACAGAAGCTCGCCTAGCCATCGCCATGGCTCAAGAAGGTGGTTTTGGCGTGGTTCATAAGAATCTTTCGATCGCACAGCAAGCCAATGAAGTGAGTGCGGTTAAGAAATTTGAAAGCGGAGTCATCAAAGAACCCATTTGTGTCGAACCTAATACCAGCATTGGTGATGTCCTGGAGCTTACCCGCGAAAAAAATATCTCTGGAGTGCCTGTGGTTTCAGGTGAATCATTAGTGGGAATCGTAACCAGTCGTGACTTGCGCTTTGAAAAACGTAGAGATGAGCCAGTGTCTAAAATTATGACTCCACAAGACAGACTGGTAACCGTTAATGAAGGTACAAGCAAAGGTGAAGTTAAAAAATTATTACATGAGCATCGTATAGAAAAAGTTTTAGTCGTTAATAATGATTTTGAACTGCGCGGTTTAATTACAGTTAAAGATATTCAAAAATCTAAAGATTTTCCCTTAGCCTGTAAAGATCATGAGGGAAGATTGCTGGTCGGTGCTGCTGTGGGTGTTGGCGCTGATACGGATGAGCGTGTTACTGCACTTGTGCAAGCAGGTGTGGATGTAATTGTAGTAGACACAGCCCATGGGCATTCACAAGCTGTTCTGGATCGTGTTAGTTGGGTCAAGAAACACTTCCCGGAAGTGCAAGTAATCGGAGGCAATATTGCAACTGGTGAAGCTGCGTTAGATTTGGTTAAGGCCGGTGCAGATGCAGTTAAAGTAGGGATTGGCCCAGGATCAATTTGTACTACCCGAATTGTTGCCGGAGTCGGTGTGCCACAGATAAGTGCAGTGGATAACGTTAATGAAATGATTAAAGGTCAAGTGCCGATTATTGCAGATGGAGGAATTCGCTACTCGGGTGATATTGCTAAAGCCGTGGCGGCAGGTGCAAACACAATTATGCTAGGTGGGTTGTTTGCAGGCACAAAAGAGGCGCCGGGTGAAGTGGAGCTATACCAAGGACGTTCGTATAAAAGTTATCGCGGCATGGGTTCGTTATCTGCGATGCAACAAGGTTCTAGTGATCGTTATTTTCAAGACAATGAAAGTAGTGCTGATAAGTTTGTGCCAGAAGGCATTGAAGGTCGTGTGCCTTATAAGGGTACCGTGGTAAATATCATTCAACAACTTCTTGGTGGGCTTCGATCAAGCATGGGGTATGTAGGATGTGGCACGATAGAAGCTATGCGCACAAAGCCGGAGTTTGTAAAAATCTCTGCGGCCGGTAATCGGGAAAGTCATGTACATGATGTCACCATCACCAAAGAAGCGCCTAATTATCACGTTGAATAAACAAGCTTCGTGCACTAATAACAAGTTGTAGCCCAAAAACATTCCTGTGAAAAATATTCATGCCGATAAAATATTGATCCTTGATTTTGGGTCTCAGTACACGCAGCTTATTGCACGACGTGTGCGCGAGCTGGGTACCTATAGTGAAATTTATCCTTGGGATATTGCTCTAGATAGAATCACAGCATTCGATGCTAAAGGTATTATTTTATCTGGCGGGCCGGAATCAGTAACACTTGAAGATACTCCTGCTGTACCAAAGAAATTATTAGATCTGGGTGTCCCAGTGCTTGGGATTTGTTATGGCATGCAAGCGATAGCAAATCAAATGCATGGTGAGGTAGAAGAGTCTAGCCAAAAAGAGTTTGGTTATGCTCAAGTTAATGTTGAAAAAGATAGTGAATTATTGTCAGGACTTGCTGATCAATCAGGGGAGAATGGCAAAGCTAGTTTAGATGTCTGGATGTCGCATGGAGATCGTGTGGCAAGTTTGCCTGATGGTTTTGAAATTATTGCGAGTACAGAAAGTGCGCCAATAGCTGCAATCGAGAATAAAGACAAGAAGTTGTATGGTTTGCAGTTTCACCCTGAGGTTACGCACACCAAACAGGGTGAAAAAATATTAGGTCGATTCATTCATGACATATGTGGTTGTAGTTCTGACTGGACCTCAGCCAATATTGTTTATGAATCAATAGAAAATATAAAACATCAAGTTGGAAATGATCAGGTTGTTCTAGGTTTGTCTGGAGGGGTCGACTCCTCTGTAGTGGCTGCTCTGTTGCATAAGGCTATAGGTAAACAGTTAACGTGTATATTTGTTGATACCGGACTATTGCGTTTGAATGAAGGTGATCAAGTAATGGAAACGTTTGCGGAGCATATGGGCGTTAAAGTTATTCGTGTAAATGCAGAGCAACAATATTTGCAAGCATTGGAAGGCGTTAATGATCCAGAGAAAAAACGCAAAATAATCGGTAATTTATTTATAAAAATCTTTGAAGACGAGTCAGCAAAATTAATAAACGCAAAATGGTTGGCGCAAGGCACAATCTATCCAGATGTTATCGAATCTGCAGGCGCATCAACGGGTAAAGCGCATCTGATAAAATCACACCATAATGTTGGCGGCTTGCCAGATGATATGAAGTTAAAGTTAGTAGAGCCGCTACGAGAACTTTTCAAAGATGAAGTTAGGAAAATGGGTGAAACATTAGGCTTGCCAGGCGAGATGATTTACCGACACCCATTTCCTGGTCCCGGGTTAGGGGTGCGAATACTGGGTGAAGTAAATAAAGAATTTGCAGACTTATTGCGTCTCGCGGACGACATTTTTATAGCAGAGCTGAGAGCTTATGGTTTGTATGATGAGGTTTCACAGGCTTTTGCTGTGTTCTTGCCAGTAAGGTCGGTAGGAGTGATGGGAGATGGCCGCAGATATGATTATGTAATTGCACTGCGGGCAGTAGAGACTGTCGATTTTATGACGGCGCGTTGGGCGCACTTGCCTTATGAATTTCTTGATCATGTTTCGCGGCGCATCATCAATGAAATTGATGGAATCTCTAGAGTTACTTACGATATTTCAGGCAAGCCACCTGCCACGATTGAATGGGAATGAGGTTGGTCGTTAATCATTGACCGATAACTAGTTTAAAGCTGCATAATACTTCTTTCACCTATAGGGTAACGGCGTCACTAGATTGATTTTCTGGATAAATTCTCTGGGTTAATTTTTTGATTTTGGTTTTCTGGGGTGATTCTTTAGTTTGGCTCAACAGGCAGATTACTGAAACAGGGTAATTTGTCGAATCTATATCGTGTGGTCATCATAGGCTACCATCAAGATGATATTTGTATGCAATGACATAGTTACTATGGCTGTTGCATGATCGACTACCAGTTCGAGATATTAAGTACGTGATACTAAACGTGAGACATTGTTCACCTACGCATAAATCTAAAGAATAAGTGCAAACAATAATTCCAAAGAGAAGAAGAAAAGCTTAAAGGAATATGAAAGTTGAGGAAGATGTATAATGCAAATTAATTGCTAACCGACTACGTCATGACATTTTTAACACTCAATTTGCCTCTTGTAACGATATTGCCTTTTGTTGGTGCAATATTTGCGGCATGGGGCTCGTCTTTCAATCGACTTGCTTCTGCATGGGTTGCGGCGACAGTAACGATATTGTGTCTAATACTGTTAGCGCCTTCCATGGGTAATGTTTTTGCGGGCGAAACCATAGTTCAGAGTTGGTCTTGGATACCTGCAATAGGGTTGGAATTTGCGTTTCGACTTGACGGTCTAGCATTGTTGTTTGCCTTTCTTATTCTAGGTATCGGCTTACTCGTTATAATTTATGCGCGTTACTACCTGTATACAAAAGATTGTATGGGAAGATTCTTTGCGTATCTGTTGATCTTCATGGGTTCAATGCTTGGCATTGTTCTCTCAGAAAATATAATTCAATTGCTGGTTTTTTGGGAGTTAACTTCGCTATCTTCTTTTTTACTGATCAGTTATTGGCAGTATCGTAAAGATGCGCGTGAAGGTGCATCAATGGCACTGGTGATTACCGGTGGTGGTGGGTTAGCGTTGTTTGCCGCACTGCTTTTACTTGGAAATATTGTTGGCAGTTATAATTTAAGTGATGTGTTAGCTGCGGGTGATGTAGTGCGCTCGCATGAATTATATGTTCCCATCCTCATTCTTTTTCTTATTGGTGTTTTCACCAAGTCCGCACAATTTCCTTTTCATTTTTGGTTGCCACATGCCATGGCGGCACCCACACCGGTGTCAGCTTATTTGCACTCAGCTACTATGGTGAAAGCCGGGATCTTCCTGTTAGCACGATTTTTCCCAGTGCTTTCAGATACGCCTGAATGGACTTTAATGGTGGGTGGCGCAGGGTTGATTACCTTGTTATTAGGCGCATACATGGCATTGTTTAAACATGATATTAAAGGTTTGCTTGCGTACTCAACGATTAGTCACCTAGGTTTAATAACCTTATTGTTTGGTTTTGGAACACAGCTAGCGGCTGTAGCGGCAATTTTTCATATTATTAACCATGCAACCTTCAAAGCATCCTTGTTTATGGTTGCAGGCATTATTGATCATGAAACGGGTTCGCGTGATATGCGCAAGCTCAACGGAATGTTCAAATATATGCCGCATACTGCAGTGTTGGCAATCATTGCTTCCTCTGCAATGGCAGGGGTGCCGTTATTAAATGGTTTCTTAAGTAAAGAGATGTTTTTTGAGCAAACACTAACGGCTGTTTCCGAGACACCTCTGATTTTGATTCTGCCTGTTTTAGTTACCTTGGCAGCAATTTTTGCAGTGGCCTATTCATTACGTTTCATTCATGACGTGTTTTTCAATGGTGAGCCAATTGATCTGCCAAAAACACCACATGGCCCACCACTTTTTATGAGAATTCCGGTCGATTTATTGGTGCTGGTTTGTTTAGCGGTCGGAATTTTTCCTATGATCGTAGTTTCACCTATTCTGGCTGTAGCAGTCTCAGGCAGTTTGCAGACTGCACCACCAGATTACAGCTTGGCTATTTGGCACGGATTTAATTTGCCTTTGATTATGAGTATTTTAGCGCTGGTATTAGGTGCAATGGTATATGTGTTTCGTGAGCGTTTGTTTGCATGGCACGAGCGCAGAGTTGAAGGTTTAGATGCGCGCATCATATATCATTTTATATTTAATAATATTGCAACGTTAGCCAACGTTGTAACACGTTCGTTTGATAAAGGTTCTTTGCAAAATGCTATTGCCTGGATGATGGGGACTGCTTTTTTCGCAGGTGTTATTGGTTTTATGTCTGGTTCCTCGTCTATGTTTGGATCT
>CAZFEP010000052.1:11589-13452 GCA_964517365.1 uncultured Thiotrichales bacterium
TTGATTTCCGTGGCACAGATACCTTGGGTGAAATTGTGGTTCTGGCATTAGCCGGCTTAGGCATTTTCGCTTTATTGCAAGGCTTAAAGTTGAATGCTCCGGTGCGAAATGACACGGGTTTTAAATGGAGTGAAGATGTTCATCCCCAGATCATGCAAACCTTAACAAGGTTGCTGTTTCCATTGATGTTAATGGTAGCCGTATTTATTTTTATACGTGGGCATAATTTACCGGGAGGTGGATTTATTGCAGGTCTGATTGCAGCCGTTGCGTTGATAGTGCAGTACCTGGCAAACGGTATTTCATGGACGGCTGTAAGGCTTAAAGTTGATATGCACTGGGTGATTGGCTGGGGCTTATTGTTTGCGGTTGTTACAGGTTTGGTTTCTCTGGGCTTGGGTTATCCTTTTATGACCACAACCTTTACGTATTTAACCTGGCCAGTAGTGGGTAAGTTTGAAGTTGCGAGTGCTATCGCTTTTGATTTAGGCGTATTTCTTGTGGTCGTCGGTTCAACCGTTATGAGTTTGGTGCAGTTAGGCAAACTAAGTGATGAGTCACATCAGCAGCAGGAGAAACAATAATGGAGTGGTTGCTTGCGTTAGTGATTGGAGTATTAACAGCATCAGGCGTGTACCTAACCTTGCGTGCACGCACTTTTCCAGTAGTGCTGGGATTAACACTGTTGGCTTATGGTGTTAATGTTTTTTTATTTGCGATGGGAAGATTAACTATTGGATCGCCCGCAGTCATCGATGCTTCGGTTAGTGCATATAGTGATCCTTTACCTCAAGCTTTGGTATTAACTGCGATTGTTATTGCTTTTGGTATGACAGCATTTTTAATTGTTCTAGCCCTTAAAGCGCGTGGAGAATTGGGCAATGACCATGTTGATGGAATAGACCTGGCTAAAGATGAGTTACCGTTAGGAGAAAGTAATTCTATCAACACTCAAAAACAGCGTTCCAAGTTTAATCAGTCGAAGTTAAATCAACAAGAGAGCCAAGAATAATGCACATAGCGGCATGGCCAATATTGTTACCCTTGGTGGCGGGTTTCATTGTGCTGTTTGCAAAAGCCAAAGGCTTGCTATGGCAACGTGCAATCAATCTGATAGCAGTCTCAGGTTTGATATTATTTAGCGCGGTACTCATTAAAGAATCTATATCTGGTCTGCATCAAGTCTATTTGTTAGGTAATTGGGTTGCGCCTTTCGGTATTGTGTTAGTGCTAGATCAATTATCAGCATTGATGATTGCGGTGACTTCAGTGCTCGCGTTGGGAGCATTAATATATGCAATAGGCACAGACACAGATACGCATGGAGCCCATTTTCATGTCATGTTTATGTTACTTCTTTTTGGTTTAAACGGTGCCTTTCTAACGGGCGACTTATTTAATCTTTTTGTATTTTTTGAAGTATTGTTATTGGCCTCTTATGGATTGCTTTTGCATGGTGGTGGACGTCTTCGCACTAAGGCTGGGTTGCATTACGTTATTATCAATATGGTAGGTGCGACTTTGTTTTTGTTTGCAGTGGGTACGTTATATGGAATTTTAGGAACGCTGAATATTGCAGATATGGCGGCTAAAGTCGCTGTGTTACCGGAGCAAGATTCAGGAATTATTGCAGCAGCAGGGCTATTGTTACTAGTTGTGTTTGCTACCAAAGCAGCACTGTTCCCTTTGTATTTATGGTTGCCGATTGCTTACAGCAACACATCTGCACCAGTGGCAGCTATGTTTGCGATCATGACTAAGGTCGGTTTGTATGCGATTATCAGAGTGCACGGCACAATATTTGGCGATGCAGCGGGGGACTTGGCAAACTTTCACACACCCTGGTTATTAGGGTTGGGAATG
>CAZFEP010000053.1:0-2803 GCA_964517365.1 uncultured Thiotrichales bacterium
CGTGAGATCATCAAGCAAGAAGATCCTTTTGATAAAGATGAAGATGGAATTTCAGGTCGAGCTAATATTGTTTGGGATTATGAGTATTCTAAAACATCATTGGGGCGTTTTGGATACAAAGCAGGGATGCCTAGTATTAATCAACAAGTGCAATCTGCTTTTTCTATTGACCTTGGTTTATCGGTGCCATTGTATAAGTCGGCTGCAGGAGATTGTGCATTGCAACAAAAGCACTGTAGGGAAGCACCCAATGGAAACAGTATGCAGTATGATAATCTTGAAGCGAATCAAAATATCGTAGACCTAGTTAATTTATATGTTAGTTATATATCCGTTCCGCCACGTCGTGATACCGACAATACTGACATTAAAAAAGGCGAAAAAATATTTCATCAGATTGGATGCCAAAAATGTCACACACCACATTATGTTACGAGTAACAATGCTTTGGAAAAGTTAAATCGAAATAAGGAAATCGAGCCTTATACTGATCTTTTGTTGCATGATATGGGTGTCGGCCTTGCTGACAAGCGGCCGGAAGGTAAAGCGACCGGAGTTGAGTGGCGTACGGCACCGCTTTGGGGTATAGCTCTTAATGAACAAGTGAATAATCAGAGTCATTATCTGCATGATGGGCGTGCACAAAGTGTGCTTGAGGCTATTCTTTGGCATGGTGGTGAAGCCCAGTTACAGCGTGATGCAGTGATAAATCTGGATCAGAATGAACGTAAAAAATTACTAACGTTTTTAGAGAGTCTTTAATGTATAAAATATTGATAGCTGCTTTTTGGCTGCTTTTTTGTAGCCAAGGCCAAGCTTATAATTTTCAGAAGATAGCAGATGAGCACATCTTGCCGGCATACCAAAAGTTGTCTGAGAAAGCATTAATGTTGGATAAAGCAGCTCAACAAGGTTGCGATAAAAATATACTTCAAGAAAAAAGCAAAGCTGCTTTTGTTGCTTGGCAAGGAGCGCAACATATTAGATTTGGGCCCGTTCAGTTTTTATCTCGAGAGCATCGTTTTGCATTCTGGCCTGATAAGCGAGGTATTGTTGGTAAACAGTTAAGGAAATTGAAACAAAATGATGAGCTGATTAATGATGAATTTGATATAACGCAAAAGAGTGTTGCGTTACAAGGTTTCAGCGTCCTTGAGCGGTTGTTATATGATAATGATAACTTGGATCATAAAAGTTGTATTTTGATCAAGGCTATTGCGAGCAATTTATATAATATGTCAAAAGGTATTGTAGAGGATTGGACGGCTGGTAATGACCCTTACTTTAAATATTTTTCTGCCCCTGGTGCAAAAAATTTAATTTATAAAAATGATACCGAGCTTGCTAACCAGATCCTCAATTCATTATTCACGCAATTAGAATTAGTAATTAAACAGAAAATTGAGCTTCCACTTGGAAGTGACTTGGATAATGCACGTAGTAAATCAGCAGAAGCTTGGCGAAGTGGTAATGCGTTGCCAGCAATTCATGAAAATTTAATTGCTAGTCATGAGTTGTATGTATATGCATTTTATCCTGAGCTTGTAGATGATCCCTTGCAGCGAGAGATTGAAGCTTCATTTCAAGAAGTATTTTCATCAATAGATAAAATTGAAATGCCTTTGTCTATCGCCGTAAAAGATGCTGGGCAACGTAAGCAGGTTGAGGATTTGCATAAGCATGTCATAAAAGTTAAGAACTTAATCACTCGTGACCTGGCAACCAAGCTGGAGCTTTCTGTAGGATTCAATAGTCTAGATGGAGATTAATCGCCGACAATTTATTAAAGCAAGTGTAAGTCTCATGATGCTTGCACCTAATGCAATGCTTGCAAATTATTCTAAACAAAATTTGCTTAGCTGTCGCACGAATCAAGAAGGTGAGCATTTTTTTAGTATGTTGGATAGTGATGGAAGCTTAGTGCTTGATATTAAGCTGCCTGCAAGAGGTCATGGTATTTCATTGATGGAAAAGGAGCGGTTGGTTGCGGTGTTTGCGCGACGACCCGGAAACTTTGTTTGGATTATTGACCTTATCACCAAACAAGTTATAGAAAAGGTAAGTGCGGTCAAGGGTAGGCATTTCTATGGACATGGTGTATTTGTCCATGATGGTGCAAGGTTGCTATGTAGTGAAAATGCTTATGAAACAGGTGAGGGTGTTATTGGGGTATACGATGCGCATAATAACTTTGCGCGCATTGGAGAATTTAAAAGTCATGGTGTTGGTCCTCATGACGTTAAGAAGTTAAGTGATGGTAAGACGCTTGTGGTGGCTAATGGTGGAATTCGCACACATCCCGACCTCCCAAGAATAAAATCAAATCTTGCAACCATGCGCCCAAACCTCGCATATATATCTTCAGAGAATGGTCGTTTGTTACATAAACATGAACCTGAAAAAGAGTGGCATCAACTAAGTATTCGACATATAGATATTTCTGGTGATGATAAGGTGGCCATTGCTATGCAGTTTCAAGGTAAACCATATTTACAACCTCCACTCATTGCAGTACAAGCAGATGATCAACCAATTCAATTCTTAAAGGCTCCAGAACACATACAGTCACGTTTGCATAACTATTGTGGAAGTGTTGCGTTTAATGGTGAAGGCAGTCAGTTTGCAGTCACATCTCCACGCGGTGGCACGGTGACTTATTGGTCTACTGAGGGGGATTATCTTGGTACTCATCAGCAGCTTGATGCGTGTGGTGTTAGTCGCGCGTTGAACCGGTCTCGTGCGTTTTATATAAGTGATGGAGCGGGGTCTATTATGCGTGCTAGCGTAAATGGTGTGTCAAAGA
>CAZFEP010000053.1:2903-13404 GCA_964517365.1 uncultured Thiotrichales bacterium
TCGCTAAAAACAAGCTATAGCATGACTGCAACGAAATGGGATAATCATATGATTTCTTATGCGGTTTGATTAGGCAGTAATGAGAGCGTTGTGAATCTAAAATAAACTCTATGCTAAAAATATTTTCTAATTTTGTATTGTCTAGTGGACTATTTTTACTAAGTTTCTTTATTGCTTGGCAGATAAGTGCAGGTTCTAATTTTTTATATTCGACCTGGTATGAAATGTTAGATCTGGATCAAGCAATCAAAAAATATGCCCCAAACAACAAGTATAAAAACGGATTTGAGAATACTGACAAGCATCAGCATATAGAATTATTTGCTGGAATAGTGGGTGCGATTCAGCATGATGGTGATGGATTGAAGCATTTACGCTACACAGACTCGAAAACTAGTAAAACAGAAATACTATTGACGAATGCTGAAGTAATTCATTTGCAAGATGTAGCTAATTTGGTAAACAAGTTTAAGTACGCAGGTGTATTTGGGTTGATTCTGGCGGTAATGTTCTTTGTAATCATGTTTCTCAAAAACATCCCCATATCCAAGTTTAATCACCACCTGTATGGTGGAGGGGTAGTGGTATTGCTTGTAAGCTTTATCGTAATCTTGCTTGGCCCAACAAAAATATTTTATCTTGCGCATGAGGTGGTTTTTCCGGATAAGCATCAATGGTTTTTTTATTATGAAGAATCTCTTATGAGTACGATGATGAAAGCACCAGCACTATTTGGCCCGATAGCATTACAGCTACTTATTCTTACAATTCTATGCTGGTTTGCTTTTTTGTATTGTATTAAATTAATTCCTAGTACTCGTAATTCTGGTATTAATAAACCTGTTATCAAGAAAAAATCACTTAAAAACACCTAGATAATTTCTCTAGAATTTATCTGTACAAGAACAAGTGCCTGGCTGGTTTATGCTAGCGGAGGAGTGCAGAAATTTGGCTGGACACTGTCTTGCAATTGCAAGGATAAAATCCTTAGCAATGTAAAGCGAACTTAGCTATTGCATATAATCATCATGAATTCATTACATGATGATTATATGAGTTGTTGTGGCTTGGAACGTGAACTCATTCATTATTTAGTCAAAAGTAATTTGTTGTTACCGGTAATTTGTAATGTGTAGTGATTCCCATCATGTGTAATCTTAATTTTCTTTCTACCTAGCAATATTCTTTGTATATCTATTGTATTAGTTGCATCTTCTGGTGAGGTTTTTTGTAGCTTGATGTTTTTTGTAACTGCTGTGTTCATCTTAATGACATACTCGTATGGGTTTAATTACTTGCATACATAAGTATTCTAGATAAATGCAAAAGTCACCTCGATAGTCATCTAGTGTTCCGATAAGAAGTTGACCTGTATTAATGGCTTGAATCATATTCATTTCACTATCACAGAAGAGACGTGCTACGACTGTAATATCTTGAAGTAATGTTTGCTTAATTCTTTCGTAGTCTTCAGGTTGAAAATTTACTAATTTTCGACTAATCAAATTGTGATTAGCTTCTTCGCATTGAATCGATTCCACGTAATGTTCTCCGTCTAAAGTAGGTATTGCAAATGATAACGATTCGCATTACTATTATCAACAGTGAAATATATATTACTTCTTCTATTTGATGAATGGTTACTTAAGACTTACTTATACATAAAAATCAATACGTTAAATGTTGATCATTATTGAAGCAAAAAGAAAACATCATGGCTAAGTTACTACATATTGAAGCATCACCACGTAAAAACCGGTCTCGTTCGAGCCAAATCGTTAGTAAATTTATAAGTACTTATCAAACTAAAAATGCTTCTGATGAAGTAGAAAGAATGGATGTTTGGGGTACATCTATACCAGATTTTGATGGTGCGATGTTGGATGCTAAGTACGCGGTTATAAATGGTGAAGATCATACCGAGGAACAAGTTAAGGAGTGGGCTTCCGTGCAGAATTTATTTGATCAATTTAATTCTGCGGATAAATACTTATTGACCGTGCCGATGTGGAATTTTGGTATTCCATATAAATTAAAACATTACATAGATGTAATTACCCAACCAGGAATGGCATGGAGCTATTCGCCTGAAGATAGCTATCAAGGTTTATTAAAAGATAAATCAGCAGTTGTTATTTATACCAGTGGCGACCGTTATGGTATCGGTACAGGTTTTGAACCCTATGATCTGCAGAAGCCATATGTAAATTTGTGGCTGAATTTTATTGGCATTACTAATATTGTCGAATTGAAATTAGAGGGGACATTGTTTCCTGATGACAATAATGAGGAAGAAGATGTAATCAGACATGCAATGAAAGTTGCATCAGAATTTTAACAATCACTAATTATATTAACTAAGGAAAATTAATAAGGAAAATTACTAAGGATATTAATTATGAAAAACACACTAAAAGTTAACGCATGGTTAGAACGAAGCGACCCGTGCATAGAGCTGAGAAACACACAGACAGGTAAGATTGTATTAAGTATTCAAGGAAATATCTTGCATGAAATAGTTGCTATGGGAAGTATTTCATATGATGAATTATATTCCGAGAAACATATTTTGAAGAATATATTTGAAGAGTTATTCTCGTCCAATGTTTCAGAAGTGTTGGGCACAAATCTTTCAACTAAAGAACGAAGGAAAAATACCAAAGCTGAAGTGGTTCAGTTTCCATGTAAAACCACATTTAGTGAAAATGATAATCTGGGTAGAGTGAATAAACTTCAGTTAGGTGTGCATTGAAGATAATCTAAATAGATAAGCTTAAGGGGCAGCTTTAAGGAATAGTCATAAAGAATAGACATATAATCTAGAAAGGTTTTACAACTACCAATATAACGATTGCAAACAGTGCGAGCACAGGAGCTTCATTAAACCAGCGATACCAGACATGTGATTTGGTATCTGAATCATTGGCAAATGCTTTGACTATTTTCCCGCACCACAAGTGGTAGATGATCAAAAACACAATCAATATTAATTTAGCGTAAATCCAACCCGCAGAGGCATAGGCGTTCCAGTTTGCAAGAATCAGCATCGTGCCAAAAACAAGCGTGAGTGCCATGCTGGGCGTAGTGAAACGGTATAGTTTTCGTTCCATAATTTTGAAGCGTTCTTTAGTAGCTTGGTCTTCAGTCATGGCATGATGAACAAATAATCGTGGCAAATAAAACAAACCTGCAAACCACGTAATGACAAAAATAATATGAAAA
This sequence comes from uncultured Thiotrichales bacterium, assembly GCA_964517365.1. Lineage (GTDB taxonomy): Bacteria > Pseudomonadota > Gammaproteobacteria > UBA4575 > UBA4575 > JABDMD01. The sequence goes on from CAZFEP010000053.1 coordinate 6,126, forward strand.
GCTTTAATCCAGGGGAAGAAGGTTAATAACATAACGGGATCTCTTGTTTCTGCTATAAGTCGTATGAACTTTTGAACTTCTCTTTAGTTAATATGCCATAAACGCGCATTATATCAGGTCCAATAGTGCTGCTGATGCAAAGCGCCTCAACGCCTTCTTTGATAAAATGCTCGCGCGCAGTGTCCGCAGTAGCACGTAAATCGATACAACTGGCTTGTAATCGTTTGGCGGGTATATTCATTAGGTCAATTTTATTGTCACTTTCTGTTTCATCATCTTGTAAATAATTGTCCAAATCTATGGTGGGTAATATGGCAATGGGCATGTCATCTTCAATAATTATCCATTCTTTCTTTTGTGCTACAAGTTCCAATGCTTCATCGTAGCTGAGAATGTTTTTGCTGCGATGTATGTTTCTATTCATTACATTGGCAACACCAATACGCCGCAATGCCTGCAGCATGGGTTCATGTCTGTAGTCCAAACCTTTTAGTTGCATCAACATCCTATATATGGAACGTTGTCCAAATAATTGGCTTGCTGTCAGTTGTGCAGTAACGATGGCCAACATGCCAGGTAAAATAATATTAGGATTGCTGGTGAGTTCAAACACCGCGGTTAAAGCTGCGAGTGGTGCTTGTAAAGTGGCGCCCATCATAGCTGCCATGCCTATTAACGCATACATTCCCGGCGAAGAAGATAACTCTGGGAAGATAGGTTGGGCAAGGATGCCCATGATGCCGCCCAAGCTTGCACCAATTACAAAGGTGGGTCCAATTAGCCCGGCGGGTAAACCTAAGCCAACACTGCATGCAGTTGCAATAAGTTTTGCTGCAAAAATAACAAATAACAAAGATAAGCCAATATTATTTACCAGCGTATAGTTCACCGTGTCATAGCCAATACCCATAATTTGTGGTGCAGCAATTGCAAGTAGGCCCGTAATGCTTCCTGCAAGTAAGAACTTTATCCAAAGTGGTAAATTTTTTCCTGCTTGGGCGGATAGTTTTGTTAAATATATAAATACAAATGCAGCAATTCCTGTGACTACACCAAGAAACATTACATAGGGAAGCTCCAATAAATTTGTAAGCTGAAAATTGGGTACTGAAAACACAATTTCGGCACCAAATACTGCACGCGTGACGGCAGTCGCGCTCACTGCAGATAAGATAACTGGTAGGAAAGAAGCTAATGTGTATTCCATCATTACGACTTCAAGTGCGAATATGACGCCTGCGAGTGGCGTGTTGAATGAAGCGCCGATCGCAGCAGCGGTGCCGCAGGCTACAAGTGTGCGAATGGTGTTGTTGGGCAAACCAAGTTTTTGACCTACTAAACTGCTGGTTGCTGCACCGAGGTGGATAGCGGGGCCTTCACGGCCTAAAGATTGTCCTGAAATGATGGCGAGCGCTCCACCTAGATATTGAATCAATAAGTTGCGTGGCCCAAGGTAACCTTGATGATAAGAAAGCCTTTCCATTACATGCGACACCCCTACGCTGGTGTCTTTATTTGCAAGTAATTTATAAAGGATAGCAATCAGGATCGCGCCTAATATTGGCAATAAAATACGTAGATGTATGGGTAAGCCTTCATAGTTTTCAGGGTTCCCATAGGGTAGAAATGAAGACTGTGCGGTTTCGATGAGTAACCGAAAAGAAACAATCACCAGTCCTGTCATCAGGCCAACGATTGCGCCTAAAACAGCCAGTTGAATCAGCGCATCTGGTCTTGATGTGCGAAGTCGTAGATTTTCAAGCGCTTTTCTAATGAACTTGCCAATTGATGATTCATTTCCCATAGATTGGATTATGCCATAAGAAGGTATTGGGTCTGGTTGAGAATAAAAATATTAAGCACAGGTGCGTTTTGCTTTTGAAGAAACATATTAACTTGTATGATGCATAAATATTTTAAACAAGATCTCAATTTTGAACATGGCTTTGAATTTAGGCTTGAGTATAGGAAAGCAGTAAATCAAGTAAAACTGTAAAGCAGGTAAAACAGTAAGTTTAAATAGTAAGATAGGTAGGTTCTAAGAATTTCTACCCATAAGGAATTAGGAAGTAGTGCATATGATTTCAGTAGGAATAGTGGGGGGTACAGGGTATACCGGTGTTGAGCTGTTACGTATTCTTGCTATGCATCCTAATGTAGAAGTGAAAGTTGTTACTTCTCGTAGTGAGGCGGGCAATAAAGTATCCAGTCAATACCCGAGCTTGTTATCAAGTTTTGATCTGGTTTTTACTAAGCCAGATGTAGCGGCATTGCAGGAATGTGATTGTGTATTTTTTGCTGCACCAAACGGAACTGCAATGAAGATGGTGCCTGAGCTATTGAAAGCAGGAGTAAAAGTGATTGATCTCGCAGCAGATTTCAGAATTAAGGATGCAACTACTTGGGAGCATTGGTACAAAGAACCTCATGCATGCCCCGATATTTTGCAAACAGCTGTTTACGGTTTGCCTGAGCTACACAGAGAAGAAATTAAAAAAGCACAACTGGTTGCGAATCCGGGCTGTTACCCTACTGCAGTAATCTTAGGATTTTCTCCATTACTTAAAGCTGGTGCTATGCAAGGTGCGCAACTTATCGCAGATACTAAATCTGGAGTAAGTGGTGCTGGACGAGGTGCAAGTGTGCCGACATTGTTTAGTGAAGCGGGTGAAAATTTTAAAGCTTATAATGTAAATGCACACCGTCATTGGCCTGAGATTAAGCAAGAGCTAGAGATGGTTAATTCACAGGATGTAAATTTAGTTTTCACGCCACATTTAGTGCCGATGGTGCGTGGAATATTTGCAACATTATATTTCACAAATTCTGATATCTCATCCGATTTGGTTGAAGTATTCAAACAACACTATAAAGATGAACCTTTTGTGCAAGTCTTAGATGAGGGTATTTTGCCTGAGACAAAACATGTTCGTGCTTCAAATCAGTGTATGTTGTCTGTTTCAAGACCTTATAATGGAGACACAGTGGTAGTCTTGTCTGTAATTGATAACTTGGTAAAGGGTGCTGCAGGGCAAGCCGTTCAAAATATGAATTTAATGTTTAATATTGAAGAAACGACTGGATTAATGCAGCCAGGTCTTTTCCCGTAACGGTTTGTGACTTTATCAGCACATGTATACATACAGCTATCGTCAGTTAAAAAACCACCAGAGCGGATCATATTTAGTTTCATTTGGTTTCACAGCAGCGTTTTTCTTATTATCGTTGTACGCCGCATATTGGATTGGTGGAAATGGCTTATATATTCCCTTTGTATCCTCTCAAGGTAATCCAGAATTAGAGTTTGCAGATAGTGATGAAAAAATAAAGTATCTGCAAAAAACGATTCGAGAATTAGAGCATGATCTAGCATATGTACAACGTTCTACCAAAGTAGAGCTTGCAGCAGTAGAAGAGATGAAAAAAACTTTACAAGAAAAAGATCTTGAATTGTTGGAGTTAAAGCAAGAATTACATTTTTATAATACACTTTATACGGCTAACGCAGATAATACTCTGGTACACATTAAAGCATTTGATTTACATAAAGATTTGGTCACTAATAAATTTATTTATGAATTAGTGTTAACTGGCGTTCCTAAAAAGAATGAAAAGAAAGTATCAGGTGTTATAGGCTTGAGTGTTGATGGGGAAGAGCAAGATATTTTAAAACGATTAGTATTTGAAGATGCGAGTGATGTGACTGAAACTTCATTAAAATTTTCTTTTAAATATTTTCAAAAAATATCAGGTAGCTTTTCTCTGCCTGAAGAGTTTGAGCCTTCCATGGTGCACTTGGAAGTAAGGCGTGATAAAAATAGTAAGCAACCCATTGCTGTAAGTTACAATTGGGACGAAATTTTCAGTAAAAGTTAAAGCGGGTTTATATGGCATTCAAGAAAAAAATCAAAACCATGCGCGTGGATACCTTGATAGGTAAGCACTCAAGAATTGTCGGTGACATCCTCTATACTGGGGGCGTACATATAGAGGGTGAGGTTGAAGGCAACCTTATGGCTGAAGAAGTTGAAAAAGGCTTTGTGGTAGTGAGTGAAACAGGCTTGGTTAAAGGTGAAATTAGAGGGCCAACTGTAATTGTGTATGGCACAGTAAATGGTGATGTCTATGCAACGGGCACTATCGAGCTTGCGGCTACAGCTAAAATAAAAGGTAGTGTGTATTACAATTTATTGGAAATGACAACTGGAGCAGAAGTGAACGGCAACCTAATTCATCAACAAAGTCCAAATAAGCAGCCAAGCAAGGCTTAATAATTGACCTAAAACCACCACTTTGGAGTAGTTGACTAATTTACTAAGGTAATGTTATTTTATGAGTAAGATTTAACATATTTACTGGAGCAACCATGTCCGCAACTGAGACTGCGCAAACCACCGCGCCATCCGCACCGCCAGCATCTCTCGTATTTACAGATGCTGCTGCAAATAAAGTACAGCAACTAATTGATGAAGAAAAAAACGATAACCTCAAGCTTCGTGTATTCGTGAGCGGGGGCGGCTGTTCTGGGTTTCAATACGGATTTACCTTTGATGAAACTTTGCAAGATGGTGATACGTCAGTTGTAAATTCTGGCGTTACACTGCTTGTTGATCCAATGAGCTTTCAATATTTAATGGGTGCTGAGATTGACTATTCAGAGGGTTTGGAAGGTGCGCAATTCGTAATTCGCAATCCGAATGCACAAACAACTTGTGGTTGTGGGTCATCATTCTCACCAGGCTAACAAATATTTTCGATTTCATTAATAAAGCGCTCAAATGAGCGCTTTTTTTTTGCTATCTGGAAAAGAAAATTGTTTTAGAATAACCGTATTACATAACATCAAACATGTTGGACGCTTGCTATGCATAAAAAAGTTTCAGAAATAGTCAATGAATTTTCAAAGTGGGATCTTTTTGTGAACCAAGAAGGTCCAGATAATTTGATAAAGGGTATGCCAGATATTAGTGAGTGTGGTGAAGGTGATTTGGTATTTGTTGAAAGCGAAAGTTATATTCAAGATGTATTAGATAAACGTCCTTCTGCCATCATAACGAATGAGAAGCTGGTTGCTAATTTTAAGGATATGTCCAATTCCAGTGTTCTGGTGAGTAAGAATGCCAAGCTGGCGCAAGCACTATTACGACAGGCTTATGTGGATCGTGATCTCAGAGAAAATGGTTGGCAAAAAATTCATGCATCAGCAGTCATACATGAGTCAGCAACGATTCAAAAAAATGTAAGAATTGGACCTAATGCGGTCATTTCAAAGAATGTAAGCATTGGTGATAACAGCATCATCATGGCTAATGTCGTGGTGGAAGAAAATGTGCAAATAGGTTCCGATACCACAATCCATGCCAATGCAACCGTAGCATATGATTGTGAAATTGGAAGTCGCTGTATTATTAAATCAGGTGCAGTAATAGGGATGGAAGGCTTTGGTTTTGCGCAAGACGAGAAACAAAAAAGTTATCGCGTACCGCAACTAGGAAAAGTTGTGATAGGAAATGATGTAGTGATAGGGGCCAACGCAACTATTGATCGTGCAACCTTTAAGAATACCCGCATAGCAGATGGTTGTAAGTTTGATAATCAAGTTCATATTGCGCATAACGTGCAAGTTGGTGAAGATGGTTTGGTTACTGCGCAATGTGGAGTAGCGGGCTCAACAAAAATAGGCAAGCGAGTAAGGTGTAGTGGGCAAACGGGTATTCTGGATCATCTGAATATTTCAGATGATGTGACTTTGGTGCAGCGTGCAGCGGTAAGTCAAGATATAAATCAACCAGGTATCTTCGCGGGGCAGCCCGCAATACCTTTGCGCAAATGGTTTAAAAATACAGCGGTATTAAAGCAGCTAGATGAAATGAAAAAGACGCTTGACCTACTTGAAAGAAAGTATCTTAAAAAATAAGCTACTTGTGATGATTATAAACCGACAAGATTGGATGAAAAGATGAAGAATTTTATATTGATAATAATGGTATTTTTTGCAACTGCATTACACGCAGAATCTTTTACAGAAACGACCCGCATTAGTGGCTTAACCTCTGGTGGTGAATATGTGCGTGTCGTCTTGGATGATATGGTTGAAGCTGAAGATTGCAAAAATCAAAATTATTATCTATTAGATGTCTCGGATAGCTTGGGCGACACTATGCTTCAATTACTCCTGGTAGCAAAAACGACTAAACAAAAAGTATCCATACAAATTGACGGTTGTCAGGCTTTAGAAGATCGAGAGTACCCGCTAATTACACATGTTTATCTTTGCGATAGTCAATATTGTAGATAAGCAATGGCGGTTTTAAGTTTATTTGAAAAGCTGGGAGGTTTGTCTGTAGTTAATGCTTTAGCCAATGAATTTTATGATGTGATGGATCATGATCCAGAAGCAAAAGAGTTGCGTGACATTCACCCTAAAGATTTGCAGATGTCAAAGAAGACGCTATATCGATTTCTTTCTCATTGGTCAGGTGGGCCTGAAATATTCAATGCAAACTATACCAACTCAACCTGGTTAGAGTTACGTCATAGGCATGTTGATTTAAAAGATCAGCATCAGCGGCAATGGTTATACTGTATGCAAACTGCAATGAATAATCTGGAATTGGATGAGCATTTAATTCAAGAATTACTTTCACGGTTTTCTAATTTGATTAATTCCATGGTAGCGAAAAGATCAGCACTTAAAGCGAGTTCTTAATAGCCAAATAATGGAAGGATTTATAGTGCTAAGGAGTAAAGTAGTATGTCTCAGTTTGATAGTGTATCAGTGGTAAAAGAAGCAAATATTTATTTTGAAGGTAACGTGACTAGTCGATCCGTTATTTTTCAGGATGGGTCCAAGAAAACATTAGGCATCATGCTGCCAGGGGACTATGAATTTAATACCGATGAAAAAGAGCTTATGGAAATTATGTCGGGCACATTAGAAGTGTTATTGCCTGGCGATGAGTGGAAAGGCATAAAGGGTGGAGAGCATTTTGAGGTTCCGGCAAGTTCAAAATTTAAGTTAAAGGTTTTAAAGATTACAGATTATTGTTGTAGTTTTATTGCTGAATAATTATCCCGGATGAACTTGTTTTATAATGACTGCTACGACCACCATGGGTGGTGGAAGCACAGAAATTGCACGACTACAGGGATGCAGGAGGTAGAGTAACGCAGGTGCAGTTACCGAGGAGAAAATTTCTGTCGACCCAAAGTGTGAGCACAGTTCGTGTGAATATGAGTCACGTCAGGGATGATGCGAACAAACTAAGTCTTTAGGTAT
>CAZFEP010000054.1:0-13251 GCA_964517365.1 uncultured Thiotrichales bacterium
CAAATTAAAAAAGAAATAAAAGACTACGTTGTTCAAAATTAATTCTATAAAACAAAGCCATTATCTAGTTTTATGCATTTTTGGTTTTTCAGCCCTCAGTGCATGTACTTCTATGCGATCGTCTTCTCAGGATGGGCCGCCTTCAGTGGTAGCAGATGAGCCTGTAACGCAGACACCAATTGATCAAATTCCTAAGGTTGAGCCGCTTGCAAAATATGGCAATCCAAAATCTTACGAAGTATTTGGTAAGACATACTATACTTTGCCAAGCAGTAAAGGTTTTGTAGAACGAGGTATCGCTTCTTGGTATGGAAAAAAGTTCCATGGCAGGCTTACTTCAAGCCGTGAGCCTTATGATATGTACGCGATGACTGCTGCTCATACACAACTGCCTTTGCCCACATATGTTCAGGTTACGAATTTAAAAAATGGTAAACAAGTTGTGCTACGGGTGAATGACCGTGGGCCATTCCATGGTAATAGAGTAATTGACCTCTCTTATACTGCAGCAAAGAAGCTAGATATTATTCAACAAGGTACCGGGCTGGTGGAAGTTCGTGCGTTGGACCCGCGTGATTACCAACAAGCATCAAGCCATGCACAAGCACAGGAACAGTCACAAGTTGTGACTCATAACGAGGCTAGTAAAGAAGCTGGTAATGAAGATAACTCGTCTGTTAAGAATCTTGAGTCTACAGTGGTTTCTGAAAATATTACCCATAAAAAAATGGCGTCTACAGAAGACGCTGCAATTATGGTGTCAGCTGATGGACCAAAAGTTTACGTGCAGGTAGGTGCTTTTGGTGAGCGTGAGAATGCAGATCAATTAAAGAACCAGTTAAGTACGCTGAACTTAGGAAATGTTTCTATTTCTTCTGTTATGCAAAACTCAAAACAGCTGCATCGGGTTCGTATTGGCCCACTTTCTACGGTTGAGTCTGCGGATGATACGGTTTCAGAGTTAGACGCAATGGGTATGAATAATCATCGCATGGTGATTGAATAAGTAAATGATGGAGCATTTTGTGAAAACAATGGTGAAGTTTAGAATCAGTAATTTAAAACTAATGATGACTTTAGTTTTGCTGTTACTTGCAAATTGTGTAATTGCTGCTGAAGCATTACCTGTACCTGCGCCCCCACAGTTTAATGCAAGTAGTTATGTACTGATGGATCATGGTAGTGGTGCTGTGTTAGCCGAACATAATTCTCGTGAGCGTGTGGACCCTGCAAGTATCACTAAAATTATGACAGCTTATGTAGTGTATAAGTCTCTTGCGGCGGGTGATATCAAATTAGATGATCAAGTTGAAATTAGTGAATACGCATGGCGTAGCATTGGTTCAAGAATGTTTGTTGAGGTGGGGGATAAAATTTCATTGGATGATTTGATGCTTGGTCTGATTATTCAGTCTGGAAATGATGCAAGTATTGCTCTGGCTGAGCATGTAGCGGGAACTGAAAATGCATTTGCTGATGTGATGAATGCTCAAGCAGCTCGCATTGGTATGAAAGATTCACATTTTGTTAATGCCACCGGCTTACCGGACACGGATCATTTTACAACTGCATATGACATAGCGCTGTTGTCTCGCACTATGATTGATGAGTTTCCAGAAGAATATAAAAGGTATGCTCAAAAAGAATATACCTTCAATGGAATTAAACAGTTCAATCGTAATCGTTTGTTATGGCGAGACAGTGCTGTTGATGGAATCAAGACAGGTCATACTGAAGCTGCTGGCTATTGCCTCGCGGCGTCTGCTCTGAAAAATGATATGCGCTTAATTTCTGCAGTGATGGGAACGACTAGTGACAAAGAACGAACCGTCAACAGTCAAGCACTACTTAATTATGGATTTAGATATTATGAATCACATAAATTATATAAAGCGGGTGAGGTATTGGCACAACAACGAATGTGGAATGGAGAGTCAAAGTCTATTCAGTTAGGTTTGGATCAAGATTTATTTGTAACCATTCCAAGAGGTAGTTATGAGAGTTTGAAAGCAGATATGAGTATAGATGCTGAAATTATCGCACCCGTTGAACAGGGTGATCAGATTGGTGTAGTGAAAGTTACACTCAAAGGTGAAGATTATTTAGAGCAGTCTTTGGTGGCCTTGCAGACTAATCCGGAAGGTGGTTTGTGGCGACGTTTTGTTGATTTCTTTGTAAAATTATTCTTCTAGGTAAAATACTCTGTGTCAGCTATTCCTGCATTTTTAAATGGAGAATATCTACCATTAGAGGATTGCAAAATTTCTGTTTTAGATCGTGGCTTCATATTTGGTGATGGGGTATATGAATTAATAACGGTATATCAGAATCAACCATTTTATTTGTCCCAACATCTAGCTCGTTTGCAGCGAAGCATGTTAGAGATAAAGGTTGCAAGTCCATATAGTGAGTCTGAGTGGGAAGGTTTAATTTCTGACTTAGTACAACAATCAGAGCATCAAGACTTAGCAGTTTATATTCAAGTTACTCGCGGTGTTGCTCCTCGTGACCATGTGTGTTCAAACACTATACGACCGACAGTATTTGCTATGGCTAATGCATTACCCACTATTTCAGCCGAGTATTTAGAGTCGGGTGTTGAGTTAATAACTTCAACCGATACACGCTGGCAACGTTGTGATATCAAGGCGATTAGTTTGCTAGCAAATATTTTAGCCAAGCAAGCAGCAGTAGAGGCAGATGCCATAGAAGCGATCATGATACGTGATGACTATGCGCTAGAAGGTTCTGCCAGTAATTTATTTTTAGTGCGTAATGGTATTGTTTTCACACATCCTAAAGATAATTTAATTCTTCCAGGGATCACGCGAGATTTTGTTATTGAGTTACTAGAAGAGCTTGAAATAGAATGTAAGCAACAAAAAATACCAAAAGATTGGCTATATTCTTCTGATGAGTTATGGATTACAAGTTCAACTAAAGAAGTGTTAGCCGCTACGAAAATAGATCAAAAGAGAGTTGCTGATGGCAAGCCAGGTGAATTATGGCGTAAAACATATGATCTATATCAGCAACGCAAGATATAGTATTGCTAGAATAGAAACATACGCTTATGTCAGAAAATGAATCTGTAGAAGAAACGCTGTTAGTTTTCCCCTGTGAGTTTCCAATTAAAATTATGGGAAAAAATCAGCTTGGATTTCATCAAGCGATTATCGAGATACTTAAACAGCATCTTAGTGATTTTGATACTACAGAATTCAAAGAGGTTGAAAGTAAGCAAAAAAATTACTGTAGTATCACGGTAATTGTAAATGCTACCAGCCAAGAACACCTGGATGGTATTTATATTGACCTGTCTGCGAGTGAATGGGTCATAATGGCATTGTAGTGTATTAGTAATGTATGAACTACATGTACGAAACCTAGGCTTGCAAGAATATAGTGCCGTGTTTGAAAAAATGCGTGAATTTACAACGCAACGAACCCCGGTTACAACAGATGAGCTTTGGTGTGTGCAACATCCAGCTGTATTTACATTAGGTGCGAATGCAGATCCACAACATATTCTTAATAGAACTGAAATACCGATAGCACAATCAGATCGTGGGGGCCAAGTTACATATCACGGCCCAGGACAGATAATTATATATTTGTTGATCGACTTGAAGAGAAAATCTATCGGTGTAAAAAAGCTGGTTGAGAAAATTGAAATATCTGTAGTGGCATTATTAGAAGGCTATAAAATTGACGCTCAAGCAAGCGCAGATGCGCATGGTGTATATGTTAAAAATGCTAAAATTGCATCACTTGGATTACGCGTGCATAGTGGCTGCAGTTATCATGGGTTAGCATTAAATGCAGATATGGATGTTTCGCCTTTTTTGTTGATTAATCCCTGTGGATTTCCTGGTCTAGAGATTACTCAATTAAAGGACCATGGAGTCTCTGATAGCATGCCTGTTATTTCTGAAAAGTTGATACATAGTTTATGTGATCATCTGAATTATAAAAGTAGTAAAATAAATTTCCATGACAGATAAACCTCCAACAATGACACAATCTAAATCTCATTTAGCAAAGCTTGGGGTTAAGCAAAGGGGACATGAAAAGGTAACAAAAATACCTATTTCTTTTATGCCTATTTCTGAAGTTTTGCAGTCACGCATTCCAAAGCCGCAATGGTTACGTGTTAAAGCGCCTACCTCATTAGAGGTTCGAGAATTAAAGAAAATTTTGCGCGAACAAAAACTACATACTGTTTGTGAAGAAGCATCTTGCCCCAATTTAACAGAATGCTTTAATGGGGGGACAGCAACTTTTATGATTATGGGCGATGTCTGCACACGTCGTTGTTCGTTCTGTGATGTTGCGCATGGTAGACCACTGCCTTTGGATGTAAACGAGCCCATTAATCTGGCAGATACTGTTTTAAAATTGAAACTTCGCTATGTTGTAGTGACGTCGGTTGATCGTGATGATCTGAAAGATGGTGGTGCAGCTCATTTTGTAGAGTGCATTGAGAAAATACGTCAACAAAATAATGAAGTTAAAATCGAAATTCTAGTGCCTGATTTTCGTGGCAGAGTAGATAAAGCGATTGACATACTGCATCGTGCTCCTGCTGACGTATTTAATCATAATTTAGAAACTGTGCCTCGTCTTTACCCAGCTGCACGACCAGGTGCTGACTATCAACATTCTCTAGGGTTACTGAAGAGGCATAAAGAGCTTATTAAAAGTGTTCCTACTAAATCTGGGCTCATGCTGGGTTTGGGTGAAGAGATTAATGAAGTTATTGAGGTAATGAGAGATTTGCGAGCTCATCATGTAGACATGCTTACATTAGGTCAATATCTTCAACCTAGTGCCTATCATTTGCCGGTACACCGTTATGTAGAGCCTCAAGAGTTTGAAGTGTTGAAAAATATTGGAGATGAGTTAGGTTTTGAGCATGTTGCTAGTGGTCCTTTGGTACGGTCTTCTTATCATGCTGATCTTCAAGCCAAGCAAGCATTGAGTTAGTCTTAATTCATGAATACTGAGACGCTTCGTACAATTTGCAGTGCACTACTTCCACCCTCTGGCTTTATTTTATTACTAACTATTGGATTATTTTTCTGGTTAATACGTTTGCGAAAAACAGCTGCTTTTAGTATTACGCTGGCAACTCTGCTGTTATATTTTTCCAGTACACCTTTTCTTGCACATAAACTATTGGATCCACTGCAGTATCAATATAATGTCATAGAGGAGGTTCCTGAAGATACACAAGCTATTGTGGTCTTATCCGGTGGGCGTATTCCAATCGCACGAGAATATGGGAATATTGATATTGTAAGTGCCCCCACGCTTGAGCGACTACGTTATGCATCACGACTAGCAAAGGTACATCAGCTGCCAATCGTAGTTGTGGGAGGGAGTGTGAATAATGAAAGACAGTCGGAAGCATCTTTGATGAAAAAAGCACTCGAGACTGACTTCGGAGTTGAAACGTTATGGGTAGAAGGAAAAAGCAAAACAACTTTTGAAAATGCTATGTTTGCAAAGAAAGTACTAAAAGATGAGTCATTAGATAAATTCTTATTGGTCACTCATGCTTATCATATGCCAAGGGCGATGTGGTGTTTTGAAGATGTTGGTCTAAAGCCAATCCCAGCACCTACAGTGTTCTATAAACGTAATGCCTCTGTATCCGAGATCCATGAATATATACCTAATGCTGGGGCACTCAAACAATCACGGAACGCGCTTCATGAGTACATAGGAAAGTTTTGGTACAAATATATTGGCTACTAATTCCAGCTAACTAATTTATTAATTGTTTGGTTATCTCGTCGCCTTGGTGACAAAATCATTAGCTTGCAATAGTCTTTCTTGAGTCCCAATGTCGAACCAATGGTCGGTAAAGTATTCTGCACTTACGAGTTGTTGATCAATTAATTCACGCAAAATGGGAGCAAGTGCTAGTTTTTCAGCACTGAAGTTACTAAATAATGTAGGGTTATATATGCCTATGCCACTAAAGGTGAGGTAATTTTTACCAGAGTTGTAAACTTTTCCAAACTCATAGGCAAAGTCTCCTTTTGGATGGTGTGTCGGGTTATTCACTAATACTAAATGTGCAAGTTTATCAGAAGATATGTTTGCAAAAGATAGTGAATGATTGCACCAGATATCTGCGTTGATGACTAAAAAGGGTTTTTCACCTAGTAGCGGCAAGGCTTTAATTATACCGCCAGCAGTTTCCAGGGGTTTATCTCCTTCTCTTGAGTACTCAATGGTTAGTCCAAAGGCGGATCCATCACCTAGATGTTGTTCAATTAATTCTCCTAGGTGTGAGAGATTGATAACAATTTCTTTATAGCCAGCATTAGCTAGATTTTCTAGGTGATATTCAATCAGAGGTTTATTAGCGACTTTAACCAGTGCTTTGGGAATAGTCTCGGTAATAGGACGTAAACGTTGGCCTAGACCGGCTGCGAGTAACATGCATTTCATGGCGGTTTTAGATATTCACATTATTATCAATAAATTCAGCGAGTTTTAGTGTTTCAGGGTGACGCTTTGCAATAGACGTAATGTAATTCAATGTTCTTGGAACTGCCTCTAAATAATTTGGCTTGCCATCTCGTATATTTAGGCGAGAAAATATTCCTACGGCCTTAAGATGTCGTTGGATTCCCATCATGTCAAACCATTTCAAGTATGTTTTTTCGCTTACCCCAGTAATAATTTTTTTTTCAAGTAATTTATGATGAAATGATAATGCCAATTCAGTTACTTGGCTATCTGGCCAGCTAATGTAACAGTCACGTAATAACGAAACGACATCATATGTGACTGGGCCACAAACAGCATCTTGATAATCAATGATACCTGGTTGCTTGCTATCAATATCCATTAAATTACGAGAATGATAATCTCGATGCACAAACACTTGGGGTTGATCAGTAGCACTTTTCATTAAGTAACTAAAAAGATGATCGAGCATATTATTATCATCTTCATTGATTTTTAGGTTTAAATGTTTTTCAAGAAACCACTTTCTAAACAACTCCATTTCTTGCATTAATAATGTTTCACCATATATGGGTAGACTGGTAGCTTCAGTTTGTTGAATGATTATTAAGGCATTAAGCGCTTTTTGATAAAGATCATTAGCATTATCTAATGTTAAAGAATTAAGAAATAAAGTATCACCCAGGTCACTTAATAGAAAAAATCCGAAATCTAAAGAACTGTAATAAATATGCGGGACAGTCAAGCCTTCAGCGCCTAACAAGTGTGTTACATGGACAAACGAATCATTGCTTTCTTTTTCGGGCGGTGAATCAACGGCAATGTATTGGGTTTGTGGAGTAATAAGACGAAAATAACGTCTAAAGCTCGCGTCTCCCGATACAGGCGTAAGTGTGTATTCAATATTTCCAAGATTTTCTACAATCCATTCATTCAGATGGATGAGGCGTGCATCAGCTTTCATATTTTTTATTAGTTGAATTACCAGCCACCGCCACCGCCACCACCGCCACCACCGCCAGATGACCCACCACTTCCACCAAAACTACTGCTACCAGAAGATGACCCTGGTGCAGTTGATGAAGATGATATTGCTGAGTTGAGTGTGCTACTGACAGTATTGGTAAATGAGCCTAAATTATTCTTATTCCAATTACTGCCACTATACCATGATGGTTGATAGTCTTTATTTTCACTATGTGTAGTAAATATTTCAGTAAATTGTTCAGCCCATTGGTTTTCTACTCCTAGTGCTAGAGCGTATGGTAAATATGTTTCGAATAACTTGGGTGTTTTTTCAGGTGGGTATTTCAAGTTTAGGTCTTCTTGCTCTGCGACTTCTAAATATTTTTTAAAGCCTTCTGTTTTGTCTAATAATTTCCTACCTTCCAGAGTTGGTTTTTTGAGCAAAAAATAGAAAATTATATTAACAATAAAAAGCGATATGATTATCAGGCAATTACCAATTCCGATAATAGTGCTAAGTGCAGCTAATGCACCAAGTTCACCAGCTAACCAAGCTAATGCAAATACGGATGCAATCGGTAATCCAATAACTTTTCCAAGTGTAAATTTGCTTTTAAGTGCTGTGATCCATGAGTAGACCATGAACACCGTAACAGGTGTCCAGATAGAGAGCCAAAATATAAGAAATAATGCACTGCCTTTATCTGCTCCATTATCTAAGCTAAGCAGAATGTATGCACCTAAAATGAAGGTGATAACTATACCAATATAAAGTATTTTTCGATTATGAATAAAATAACCTTGCTGATATTCATTATTTAGAACTTTTTTATGACCTAAAATTGCGCTAGATATTTCAGCATGATTACTATTTTTTAACTCAATCTGTCCCGAGTTTGCACGACTATTTTGGAATAATTTTTCATGTATGGTTCTTTCTCCGATAGGAAGTCTTATATTGGAATTTTTTAGTTTGTGTAATGTAAAGGTCTTGCCAGCTTCTTCTATTTTCAAATAACCCTTTACTGCTAAATTAAGGAGTGCTGAGGTAAATGCTTTTTTGTCATGGCCCATTTCATTAATATAACGTAGTCCACCGGGCGGGAAGCCTTGAGGTGGCTCATAGTGGGGAATAATTACTCCTGGTTCAGGGTCTCTGCCAACTTTCCACCATGAGTAGAGATAGAAAAATAGCAGCCCTAGAAGTCCTAATATATGTATGGGGTTATCTAGGTTTGCTTGCCGCCACCAGTTTGCTTTTTGCATAAAGTTGGGTTGATGGATATGTCCTTTTGGCCATGTGACCACGATGGTTAAGCCTTCTTTACTGGATAGCGTGCCGGTAGTCGTAAATAAAAAGTCGCCTGAAAAACCGATGTCTGTGTCATAGTTTTGGCCTCTGCTGCCAAATTCACCAGTATAGGCTTCTGTTTTGACTTCGCTTTCACTAATAGAGTCTGGTAAGTGAATACTGGCTTTGGCTTTAATAATTGGAAATTCCCATCCATTTCCGGTTACATTCCAATACAGTTCGTCATGATTTTCAAAAAAACCTAATTGCTGGTTAGTTTTATATTCAATAGTGTAGGTATGTTCACCGCTATTAATATATGAATTCTTGCTACCGATATAAACACGTATCCCATTACTTATATTTTTAGTATGAAATGGCTCTTCACTGCCATTTCTAAGTACATTGATTATTTCAAACCCAACGTGAATTTTGTTTCCAGCTTTTCCTTTATATTTAGTTGGGAAATCACGGTAAATACCTCGGTTTATTTTTTTGTTTTCTGCACGGACAGTAATTTTTTCAATCACAGTCATAGATGAATCTTTATGAACTACTATGTGGCTATCAAAAGTTAAAATCTCTTCTGCAGCTGATGCATCGCTAGATAGTATATATAGACTAAGCATAGCAGTTAAACAAAAAGAGATAATATTCATTGAGTGTTTATTATTGATCATCAAGTTGAAAGTATTCATGGTATTTATAGTTAAATAAACGAGCTACTACTAAGTCAGGGAAGGAATCTATGCGTGTATTGATGTTTCGAACTGCACCATTGTAGTATCGTCGTGAGTATTGAATATCATTTTCTACAGCAGATATATCTTTCTGTAGCTCAAGAAAATTCTGATTTGCTTTCAGCTCTGGATAATTTTCAGCTATAGCAATAATTTTATGTACCTGGGAGTTTAATTCTCGTTCAATATTTTCACGTTCAGCGATTTTTTCTATAGATGCCGCTTGTGAACGTAGAGTAGTAACAGATTCTAATAAACTGCTCTCATAATTTGCATATTGTTTGACAGCATCGACCAGCTTTGGAATTAGGTCGTGTCTACGTTTAAGTTGTACATCAATATCACTCCATGCAGCAAATGATGTGTTCTTGTCATTTACTAAATTATTATAAATCAATATGCTCCATACTAATATTATGAAAAATATAAAGATAATTAAAATTGAAGTCATTTGAAAAGATTATGATTTATAGATTTTGTAACGTTGTATTATATTTTTATAACTCTGTATTGCTTTAATAAGGCCATAAATAGAAAACACTGTCACCAGTAAGGCGCATAAGGTTAATATTATTATGCCGTTCTTGGTAATCGAAAGCGCAAGAAAACCTAATATAGCTGCTAGGACAACTCCACACATAATATAAAGACCTAAAGTGGCGATACAAATTATCATAGCTATAGCTTGAGGTGGTAGTTCGGAGAAAAACTCGCCGATAAATTCTATTGCTGAGTTAATATTGATCTTACTCATCGGTTTCAGTGAGTGAATTATGCTTTATAGCTAGACTATTCAAGAAGCTTACGATTATACGTTAACGGATTAAAGACTTATTTTATTGTATCGATATCATCGTTATATGCTAGCTTCGAGCCGACAACTGTTACTGGAATGCCTCTGATACGTTGCGTTCAGTTGCTAGTGATGTCATTAATAGGTATTTTCAACACTACCGGTATGCAAGAAAAATGTTTTTTGACGAACTAAAATGGAAAATATTGCTACTTTAAAAGATGTGTCGAGAGCTATTTATTACAGTTTAGTAACTATGCCGTGCCGAAAACAACCCACAGTATGATCATTAACCATGCCAATGGCTTGCATATAAGCATAACAGATAGTGGTGCCAACAAATTTGAAACCATGTTTTTTTAAATCTTTGCTCATTGCATCAGATACAGGTGTGCTCACAGGGACTTCGGATGCATTCTTCCATGTGTTCTGAATCGGCTTCTCATTAACAAATTGCCAGATATAAGAGTCAAATGTACCAAAGTCTTTCTTTATCCTTAAAAAGGCCTGGGCATTTGTAACTACTGAATTCACCTTTAATTTGTTTCGAACAATTTCTGGGTTGCGTAATAACTTGTCGATTTTATGTGTTGAATAGCGAGCAATTTTTTGAACATCAAAATCATTAAATGCTTTTTTATAACCCTGACGCTTATTTAATATGGTTGACCAACTTAAACCTGCTTGTGCGCCTTCTAATATCAATAATTCAAATAACAGGCGATCATCGTGCAATGGAACACCCCATTCCTCATCATGATATTTCGTTTCAGATAGACTTGAAGTGGCCCAAGAACAACGTTTCATCTGAATTGATCATAGATACGATGGACCCAATCTAGTTTGTCTCCATATTCGCTTATCGTGCTCGCTAATGGCTCAGGATATCGCTCTGGCCATTCAATACCATACTTTTTTGTTCTACACAGAGGCGCAAGTAAAGATGCAATTGCAAGATCAGCCCTGCTGAACGCGTCTCCTACAAAATACTTTCTATCATTAATGTGTATGGCAATTGTTTCTATTGAGTTTGCGAGCCTTTCTTTTATATGGATTATTTCTCCATCATCAAGTTTCATTAAATTTTTCATGGTTTGTGCTAGCTTGGGATAGGTTGCTTTCATATACAAATTTCCATAACAAGGGCCGCCGTTAGCGAAGTAAGGAATGATGATGTCAGGATGATTCAGTAATGTGTGATAGCAAATGCGCCGTACATCAGGCCCTAGTTGCTCATCGGCAAAATTTTCCCATTTTACTGCCTCTTCTTTTAACTTTGAGGCACTTGGAGTAAGTGTTTTTTGTGGAAATGTGTAATCCAAATAACTAATAATTTGATTTGATTCATTAATAGATTTTTTGTTGTGGACTAGAATAGGCAAAAAGGAGCTGTCGCTAAGTTTCCTTGCTTTTGTAATATGCAGACCAGGTAGTAAGTTTATTTTTTTATACGTTAACTTTTTATAATCTAAAGCCCAGCGTACTTTTTCACAATAATGTGAAATAGGGAATTGATATAGTGTCAACATGGCCAAAACTTATTTAATGATTCGGTTTCAAGTTTATGTAAGAGGTATATAATAAATAAAACAGAGATACTGGTCTCACTGCATCATTATACTTTTATTTATATATACTAGCTCTATAAGGAGTACTATGAGGGTTTATGCATCCAGTTTTAATTTATTCAATACTATTTATTATATTCACCACTAGTCTTTTATTTGTATTTGAAAAATATCAGTTTGAGTCATTTTATCTCCTGCTGATCGTTTCATCCATCATTACGTGGCTAGTTGGTAAAATATTGATTGGTTTGATACCGTCCGAAGATCCTATGCGAGATGAGATCATAAAAAATGATCTAAAGGTGCGCGCTAATCAATATCAACGAGAGATTAAATACATTTTTAACATTGTTCAGCCAGACCCCAAGCTCCAGCCCAAACCTAAAAGATTGGTTGATAGTCTGGAGGCTTGTTTTGATATAGAGGCCGCTGAGATGAACAAGAGGTTGCAATTTTATTTTGGTGATTCATTTGATACAGCTACCAATCAACCATTGCCAGATATGATTGAAGAGATGAAGTTGAAATATAAGAACTGGCCATAGAAATTGTGTATTACTTATATAGCAGAGGCTATCTCGCGTTGTATTTTTTTAGTTGTAAAAAAAGGTGGTGAGGAATGTAATAAGCCAGATTTTGCTGTTACCAGAATGTCAGTGTCATTATTGCAATGAAATAATACTTGGTCTTCAGCTATAGGTTCATGATCTTCTAGTAAAACAGTTGAATATATATGGCCTATATGTTTCTTGCATAAAACAGTTAAGTCTTTTGATAATAAAATAAACTCTTGTGATTCTTCATACGGGCAATCCCATGAAGTAACCAGTAGAAATAAGTCCTTATATGCATATTGTGCACCGATCACAAAACCGGGTATGTATTTATTGGTACGAACACCATCCATAAATAATTCAGAGCATAAACTCCAAGTGTCATAGGGTCCTAGTTGTTGTTTGAATGTAAATGTTGATATTTCTTTCATGCTTTACTCCTTGGGTTTGCATTATTTTTCCAGAAGATAATGGCCGCAAAAGAAATGATTGAAACCTCTACTAATGCAGTCCAATGTAAAAAATAATTCCATACCCAATATTCATGCCGAGATGGAACTGTAAAAATGCTGAAATATGAACTTTGGAAAGGGTATAGCCACTTGATCCCACCGCCAGCAAATGTATCTAAAGATAGATGGAGTAATATGCAACCAACAAAAATAGTTGCAGCAGCCACTAGTAACCGTGATTTGAAAATGGCTGCTAAAACATAACAAGCTGTTAACAGACTAATCCAATAAAATGGAATATGTGTCCAGTAGCTGTGATGACTGTGTTGTCGGTTGTCGACTAGATAAAAATAGAACATATCCAAATCTGGGAAGACGCTGCCCAATAATCCTAATGCTAGTAA
>CAZFEP010000055.1:0-13231 GCA_964517365.1 uncultured Thiotrichales bacterium
TTAACTTCTTCACAACCGGTTAACAATTAGGTTAACCGGTTGGTAGAAGAAGCAACAAAGAATGTTTGAGTATTAAAGTTGAGTATATTGTGATTTATTAAATGGGCTTATTAGTTTAAGCATAATAAATCAGAGTTTTCTTGGTTTGATTTAGATTTAAAGTTTAGGAAATCAGTTATGAGTGAAACACCATTATTATCCATTAACAATATCGAAGCACTGTATGGCGGAGTGATTCTGGCATTACGTGGCGTCACGCTTAATGTGAACAAAGGTGAGATTGTCTCGTTACTGGGTGCAAACGGTGCGGGTAAGTCAACGACTTTAAAAGCTTGCTCACGATTACTCGAATCAGAACGCGGTGAAGTAACTAAAGGTACTATCGAGTTAAATGGTGAAGATATTACTCAATACAATGCTTATGAAATGGTTAAGCAAGGTGTTGTTCAAGTATTGGAAGGAAGACACATATTTTCCCACCTTTCAGTAGAAGAAAATCTATTAACCGGTTCATTTATTCAAAATATGAGCTCGGCTGAAGTGAAGCGTGGTATAGAGCACGTGTATGAGTTATTCCCACGAATTAAAGAGCGACGCAAAAACCCTGGTGGTTTGTGTTCAGGTGGTGAGCAACAAATGATTGCAGTCGGTAGGGCATTAATGTCTAAACCAAGCTTAATTTTATTAGACGAGCCTTCCATGGGTCTTGCTCCACAATTCATTGAACAAATCTTTGAAATTGTTAAGAAGCTGAATGAAGATGAAGGTGTCAGCTTCTTGGTATCAGAGCAAAATGCAATGGTGGCTTTACGCTATGCATCCATTGGTTATGTTATTGATAACGGTCGTGTGGTGAAGAAAGGCTTAGCGAAAGAACTGCTCGAATCCACAGATGTAGCAGAAATGTATATGGGTGGCGGTAAAGATAAGGTTTCGTTTGATGGGGTGAAGTACTATCACCGTCGCAAGCCTTGCTTCGTTTAGTATTAGTACGCATTTAATTAGTTATAACTCATCTTTGCGGGTGCTCGCTACTAGCTTGTTAAAGTAAACTCTGTAACAGATTCTTTGTTACCATTTTATTGTCATGACACCTGCATTTATGCGGCTGTCAATTATCCTGCTCACAAATAATTTCGATTAAGTACATCGAGGCATAGGGTTGTGCTCTCTTCTTATATTATGTAGTACATAGATATATGGCCGTAGAAAACCGATGGATTGGCTATTGCTCGTGAAGAGTTGTGACATCTTTAATGTGAACGGGTTAGGGGATAGATATTTACTATGCCTATAGTAGACTTTCTATCTACATAATCTAACAAACTGAAGACATAGTAATTTGATTTAATGATTGATGAAAATGAGGAGCATACCGATCTATCAGCACTAAAATCTCTTTTGCTGCAGCCCGAGTTACAAAGTTTACGTGAATTAGATTCAAGGGTGGATTTGCTTGAGCAAAAACTATTAAATGATAAAGTAAACACTGATTATTTTAGTCATATAATTGCAAAGACACTTGAAAGTAGCATTCATGATGATGAATTAAATGAAGTGCTTCATCAGCGTATATATGCGGAATTGAAAAACATAATTGAGTCCAAGCCTGAATTGATAGTTAAAGCATTAATAGCTGCGTATGGTACACAAAAGTTAAATAATTGACGTTTAATTAGAGATGTTTATTCGATAGTAATAATGCTTTTTTTGGTTTGGCAAATGAAATTTGAGTAGGTATTTAAAATATTAGATTGTTAACTTAAATAGTTGTCTTTTGCAACAGTTTATTAGCTAACAGAAATGCACTTATTATCTCTTTGATAGAAGGTCTGATGTATATTCTACTTAATTTAAAATGATAAGCGTTTATATTGATGCTATATGCCTAAACATAATTCTCTAAATAAACCACTTTTGTTGGAGAGATTAGAAGATCGAATTCTTCTCAATGCTGCATTGCCCTCAACCGGTCCTGTTCCTGACGCAGATGTTCTTATTGATCAGAGTCAAGATTTCTTACTTAATGAAGAATTTAATTTTGCAGTAGATTTTGAAAATGCGAGTACCGAGCCCACTGCTGCCGGTTATCAGCCTTATGTAGATGTAGTGGTTGAGGCCGGTGTTAATATCACCTCAACATCAGGCGCAACTCAAATTGGCTCAACACTTTATTGGGATGCAACTGATGGGCAGTGGGAAGATGTCGCGGATGGTTCTGGGGCTGTAGTGTCTGAGCATCCGTTGACCGCATTGGCTTTAGCGCCTGGCGGGTCAGATGGCGACCAGCTTTTAATTTTTGAATATCCTTTTGGTAGTTTTGTGCCGGGGCAGCCAGCTGGTTTAATTAATTTCACAGCGGAATTAGATCCAGACATCGGCACCAATCTTGGTAATGCAGCGGAGGTCGGCACTGCGTTAAATATTTCGGCAACGGGTGGTTTTGCAAGAGGTGCCGATCAAAATGTAAATCCTGATGCTGATCCGCCGCTTATAGGATGTGCAGATGTTGAAACCATTACGCCTGCAATTATCGAACTTGTCAAAACCACGGATCAAGCAGAAAATGAAGTTACAACAGGTGAGAATTATCCGGTAACCTTTATATTGGAACTCGATGTTGCAGATGGACAAACCGTTACGAACGTCAATATTTCAGATAGTTTTCCAGCAGGATTTATCATTACTGCACCGGTAACGGTGACTACCGCGACAGGAGCAACACCAGATGGCACCAGTGATCTAGATGCTAGTGATGGTAGTTTCTCTGTAGACTTTGCAACCTTTACCGCTGCAGCAGGTGATGACATTGTCGACATAACAGTTGAATACACCGGGTACTTTGATGACAGTATTCCTGATAATAATGGCAATAATAATGATGATGTGCTGTGGGAGAATGATAGTGTTGCATCGGTTGATTTTGAGGGCAGTACTTATGTAGATGATGAAGCCGATACCGACATAGAAATCGAATTAGGTTTACTTAAAGTACAAAAATCAGTTTCAGTTCTAACCGACCCTGGTAATAACGGTGCAACCTCAGGTGACACTCTTCTATATAGATTTGATTTCCAGGTTTCGGATTACACCTCTTTTAAAGATTTGCTCTTTTATGATGTATTAGGTGACGGTTTAGAAATTATTCCACTCACTGCTCAATATACTATTACAGAAAGTTCAGAAGTAGGTGGTGGAATTTCAGGGAATTTTGCTGCAGGTAATGAATACGTTTTAGTAGGAGGCCAACCGCCTCCATTTACTTTTCCTGCAGGCACTTCTCCTGGTGCGTTTGAAACAGGCGTTGTGTTTGATTTATCTAACCAACTTATTGCTGATGCTTCAAATGGTGTTTTAGTTGGCGATCTAGCGGATGGTGTCAATAGTGGTGTGGCAACAACCGGGTTCATTACTTTCCAAGCTCGCATATTACAAAACTTTCGTGATGCTGGTGTGGGCGATATCAGTGTCGACATCTCGGATGTACTAAACAACGATGTTGTGATTGAAGGCACTGCGACTGACCCAACCGGAATAGAAGACCGCGATCAAGAGCGAGATACCAGTGCAGCAAGTATTCAAAGTGATGGCGGTGAAGTAACCAAGGAGCTCATTGCAATCGAGGGTGTAGTTGGAGATGAAACTGTCGGTACTGGAGAATCGGTAACCTATCGATTGCGCTTTGAAGTTCCCACTGCAGACCTGGAAAACTTTACTCTGACTGATTATCTACCTTTACCTGTTTTTGATGTCGCAAATAATGCGAGTGGCTTAGTCTTTGATGCAGGCAATACTTTTGATCCAAATAATCCAGCGGCATTCATACCGGCTTCTGGAACTGCAGTTTTTACTACAGAACATAATCTGGCTAGTTTTACAGGTGTGCAAGCTGGGGGAGAGTTTGCAACACCAATGATTAGTGTGAATCCAAATTCTAATTCATATGAATTTAATTTTGGAACGTTTGATTCTGTAGATGAAGGCTCCGCAGTTGTTGATATTGTGTTTACATTAGATACGGAAGAAGTATTTATTGCAGACGGTTTGTTTCTCACTAATCAAACTTTGGCGCAATTTAATGACACTTCAAGCGAAGGCTTTAGTGAGCAAGATATTGTCATGATTGGTATCAGTGCTCCAGAGATAGAAGTTACTAAATCTGTTGTATCGGTTGACCGTACTGACCTTATTGATCCAGAAGCAGGGTATGGTTTCCAAGATCCTGGTAATGCAGGTATTCCATTTACAGCACCCATTACTACAGCAAGTTTACTAGCAGATGAGATTGATAGTGATTTAACAGGAATAGATGCAGGGGACGCTGTAAAGTTTGCAATCGTAATTCATAATACCGGTTCTTTGGATGCGCACGATATATTAATTTCTGATGTATTGCCCGCTGCAGGCTACGATCTTCCAAACGCTGGGAATATTAATCTGCAAATTTATTCAGGTGATGGAACTTTGTTATCCACACCCAATGCAGCATTGGATCTATTTTCTACCGGAATTCGCATTACTGATCCTGCAGGGTCTGCGCCAGTTGGAGCTTTGGGCGCAGGAGTGAGTGATCAAGGCACATCGGACCCGAGTGATGATGTGGACAACGCCACCGGTTCAAATGTAATTATCATCACTTATGATTTGATAGCAGCAGATGACATTCAAGCAGCAACTGCACAAACCAATACTGCAAGCTTGGATGAATATGCCGGACAAGAAGGCGGTACGGATTTAACTTTGGGCAATACACTTGCACAATGGGAAGATGACGCAACTACAGTTGCGAACTCGCCAGAAGTGGCAAAGTTTTTTGTAGATTCAAGTGAAGGCTCAACAACCGGTAATGATTTAACCGTTGGTGAGGTAGCAACTTATGAAATAGTCGTCTTCGTTCCAGAAGGCGAAGTGCCAAACTTACAACTAGCAGATCAAGTGCCGCCTGGTTTGGCATATGTAGCGGGTTCAGCACAAATTATTACTCAATCTGGAGCATTCTCGCCCACCACAAGTGCTAATTTAACCAACAATTTTAACGGTAACGTTACTTTAGTGACCGCTACCAGCGGTGGCGGTAATGGTGATCCAGTGGTGTTTGATATTGTTGGTATGCCAGGTGATTTATTTGCGGTTGAAAATACCGGTAATGCAGATAATAGCTTTGTAATTCGTTTTGATATGGTGGTATTAAATGATGCAACAAATGTTGTATCCGGTATGTCAATAACAAACACCGCGGAATTAACGTTTACAGATAACGATGGTGCAGATAATGATCCTTTGACGGGTTCTGAAGTTGTGACTGAAACTGATGATGCAATAATTGCCATTGTTGTGCCAGAACTTGAGGTGCTTAAAGTTATTACTCCATCTCCAGCAGATGCAGGAGATACGGTTACGTTGACCTTAACTGTAAATAATAATGGTTCATCCGATGCATTTGATGTGGTGTTAACCGATTTAATCGATACCACCAAGTTTACTAATATCACTGAAGGTACAACTCCAGCAGGCTTTACTTATGATTTTAATGGTATTACTGCGAACACAGTAACGTATACGGCAGGTGTGGGTGTCGCTATTCCGGACGGTGGAAGCGCGGTGTTTACATTCACAGCAATGCTTGAAGATGATGTAATTGCAGGTGAGATTATCTCTAATACTGCAAATGTAACGGGCGATACACTACCAGGAAATGACCCAAATGAACGTGATGTCACAGATGATGGTACAGGCACAGTAACCATTGCGAGCCCAAGTGCAGTGAAGAATTTTATAGGCACGAGTATTAATGATACTTCACCGGGAATAGATAATGATAATACCGAGGTGGTTATTGGTGAAAATGTTATTTATGAATTAGTCATCACCATTCCTGAAGGTGTGAGTAGTGATGTAACCATTGCGGATACGTTAGATGCTGGATTAGCATTTGCACAATTAGTGAGTGTTACACGTTCCAGTGCAGCACTCACTACTGATTTTGGTGCAGGTGATTTTTCAGATGCTGTACCAGCAGTGGGTGCGGTGGGTAATTGGTTAACCGCGGTGAATGCAGGTGCCAACAATCAAGCACAAGTCGCATCATTTAATTTAGGAACTATTACTAATTCTGACACAGTGAATGCTACTGCAGAAACTATCACTATCCGTTATGAAGCAACTGTTCTGAATGTTGCCGCAAATCAAAGCACGGCCAATGAAGCCGGTCCTTCCCTAGGAAATTCCGCAGTTGTAAGCTTTGATGTGAACGGTACGCCTACATCAAATGCGCCTGTTTCTAGTCCTACGGATGTAACCATAATTGAGCCTATTGTCACAACAGATAAGTCAGTTGTAGTGAATGGTGCCGGTACCGCGGGCGATAATGGCGATACTGTGGTGTATACCATCCGCGTTGAAAACATTGCGGCGAATGGCAGTGAAACAGCGGCGTTTGATATCGACTTTAGTGATGATATTCCTGATGAAATTATCAATATTGTTACTCCTCTTACTTTAAATACAAACTCAGCCAGTGTTGCGATTGCAGATTTTAGTT
This sequence comes from uncultured Thiotrichales bacterium, assembly GCA_964517365.1. Classification (GTDB taxonomy): domain Bacteria; phylum Pseudomonadota; class Gammaproteobacteria; order UBA4575; family UBA4575; genus JABDMD01. The sequence continues at coordinate 6,542 of CAZFEP010000055.1, forward strand.
TTGTTGCGGGTACAAACGTAATTACCACGGTGGGAGATATTGATTTAGAGCTAGGAGAGTTTTTTGAATTAACCATTACCGGTGAGATCGCAAATAATGTCACTCCAGGGCAAATGCTTACTAATACAGCCAGCACAGATTATTCAAGTGAAGATGGTGTACAGAATGATAACTCTGCTTATGTGAATGATGGTACAGATGATGAGCGTGATGGTGCTGATGGCGAAGGTGGTGCACTAAATGATTATTCAGATGAAGATGATGCTGTAATCGCTATCAATCAAATTGCTCCAGTTAAAAGTGTCGTTGCCAGTTCTGAAAGTTCTACAGTTGATCCTAATGTTGCCATTGGTGAAATCGTTCGCTATCGATTATTAGTAGAAATCCCTGAAACCTCATTGGTGGATTTTCAATTACGAGATAACTTGCCTGATGGCATGATATTTTTAAATGATGGTACTGCATTTGCTGCGATTGTCTCCGATACCATCACCTCCACTTCAACCTTACCAAATGATCCCGCTTTATTTGTAGGTGCAGACCCGGGCGCTAATGCACTCACTTTCATGCTTCCGGACGCTAATGTTTCAAGCACTGCTTTGGGTAATACTGATGCCTACCTCAGTGGCACCGATGTGTTTTTCAAACTTGGTGATTTTGTAAACTCTGATTCAGATGCCAATGCTGAATTCGTAATTATTGAATTTAATGCATTGGTTGAAAATATTGTCGCTAATCAAGAGGGTGTTGATTTAACGAATGATTTTGTAGTGTTGAATAACGGGGCTCAGCTGGGGCCAGATTCGAATGATATTACAGTCAATATTGTTGAGCCTGATATCAATTTGATTAAAGCGGTTGCAACACCAGCTCCGACAGATGCAGGTGATACAGTAAGTTACACCTTTACTATTACTAATAGTAATGCAGCAGACACCGGGCCTGGGTTTGATATAAACCTTACCGACACTCTAAACACAAATATACAATTAACGAGTATTGTATTTACTGCTGGTGCAACTGGTGCATCTTTAGATACTACAGCATCGGATGCTGTTGGTACTGTAGGTGCAAATATAGACGTCGTAGTTGATCAGTTAGATCCGGGAGAGTCGGTTACAGTAACAGTTAACGGTACGTTAATTGCAGCAACACCAGTGGGATTGCAAGTTGATAACACTGCTGACATCACTTACACAAGTTTGCCAGATGATAATGGTACCGATCCTAATCCAACTGGCTCTAACCCGCCTGGAAATTCGGGTGATGCCGATGGTGAGCGTGGAGGTGATGGAAACGGAGCAAATGATTATAATGATGATGGCAATGCAAGTTTTACTCTTGATACACCTACGATAGATAAAATTGATCCAGTGCCTACCAATTTTACGATTGGCGACTTAGTTACATATAGTGTGTTGGTGACCTTGCCTGAGGGGGTTACTCAAAGCCTAACGGTTATCGATAATTTACCTATTGGTCTTACATTTCAGGCAGGTTCCATACAAATCATCACTAGTGCAGCCGCTTCAGGTAGCTTGCTTGCAAATGATTATGCAGGAACTATTGCGGCCCCTGGAATAGTTAATGGTGGTGCAAGTGGTGATGACCTTACGCTGAACTTTGGCAATACCACAACAGCTGATGATAATAATACAAATAACAATACATTCTTAGTCCAGTATCAGGCATTAGTAGATAACATCGCTGGCAATATTAACGGGCAGACGTTACAGAATGCTGCAGACCTGCAATATACCAATCCTAATAATGGTATGACAGAAACGGTAGATGATCCAACTGACCCTATCATTACTGTAGTTGAACCACGTTTAATTATTGATAAGTCTGTAAATGATACCACTCCCAATTACGGTGACATACTTACTTACACAGTGAGAGTAGAGCATGATCAGGATTTAGCAGCACCTGATAGCACCACTACTGCTTTTGATTTGATTATAACTGATACCATTACTTCACCTGGGCTTACATTGGTTGATAATTCTGTAATTATTGTATCCAGTGCAGGGGCGACGGGTACGGTGATTACTGACCAAGTTGGTGATATTCAAATTGATGTTGCATCGCTTGCCTTAGGTGGTGTGCTTGAATTTACTTATCAGGTTACAGTGACCAATGATCCCGGCACTTTTGCTTTAGGTTCTAACTTGCCTAATACCGCAGAATTAGATTATGACTCTCAAGCAGGAGTAAATCCTAATGACCGTACTTATGAAGATGATGATCCAGAAAGTGTAACCATTGTTGGTGCAGATTTAGCAGTAACAAAAGATGATGGAGCAGTTGCACTTACACCTGGTAGTACTACTACTTATAACATTACAATTAATAATAATGGAACAGATACTGCTTCTGGCGTAACCGTTACGGATACTTTGCCAGCAGGTTTGAGTTTTAATGCTGCAAGTAATGGTGGAGCTGAGACTGCGCCAGGTTCTGGAATTATAGTTTGGAATTTACCAGACATTGCAGCAGGTGCTCCGGCAGTAGTTTTAACCTTAACTGTTGATGTGGATGATCCAGCACCAGCAGGATTTACTACTTATACTAATTCAGTAACGGTTGGGCATGATGATGTAGAGCCTACGCCAGTAGATAACACAGATAATGATGTAGACACCATTAATGCCGCACCCAATTTAGCAATTGATAAAGCGGTTGTCGGTGGTCCCGCTTTCGCACCAGGTGATCCTGTGCAATACACTATTACAATTACCAATATTGGTGATCAAAATGCCTCTGGTGTGATTGTGACCGATACATTCCCAACTACAGAGCTAACCTTCCTTAGTGTTGGACCAGATGTAGTGGGAATGAATGACCACACTTTAATTAGTTTTGCAGGTGGAATAATTACCTGGGATCTAGCCACAGTTGAAACTAATGAAACGATTGTGTTAACCGTCAATGCTGTTGTAAACAACCCCTTACCAAATGGCACGGTTGATTTTACTAATTCAGTTAGTGTTGCAGATGATGGCATGAGCAATCCAGATTCTGATCCTATGAATAACGATGATGATGAAACTGCCCCAATTTTAGCTTTCCCTGATATTGCAGTTGAGAAAACAAATAACGTAGATCGTATACAGCCGTTAGATAATGTTAGTTATGAAATTCTAGTGCAAAATTTAGGCGACCAGAACTCTGTTAATGTCACAGTTGTAGATTTTGTTGATGTAACTATTTTTGAAAATATAGTCCCGAGTGCTATGTTTTTGGTTTCGTTTGATGCGGCAACTGGAAGGGTTGAATGGTTGATTCCCGCAATAATGGGAGGTGGGAGTGAGCAGTTTCTGTTAACTGTAAATGCAGATGTAAAAATAAATACTCCACCTGGGATTGATGTTGTCGAAAATACAGTTATGGCGATGGACGATGGCACAAATGGGCCTGACAGTGATCCATCTAACAATGACTTTACCGATACTGATGAACTGGTTGTATATGCATTTGATGGCGTCCGTGATGAAGTATTTGATAATAACCAAGAAGAGGATGAATTTAGAAACCGAGTAGATGAACGCTTTCAAGACCCATTAAATATTACAACTTTTTACAGCGGTTGGACCGAACCAGGATCTACACTTAAGTTCAAGATCTTTGATGAAAATGGTAATGAACTAGGTGAGCAAGTTGTAGTGGCAGATACTGCAGGAAACTGGGTTGCAAACTTCGCAAATGTTTACATAACAGATGAGCCACATAATATGACAGTAGCTGAAAACCAGCCAATTTATAATAGCAGTACAGAAGGCAGCTTTAATTTAAGGACTTATTTCGCTCCTGCTCATCACGGGCAAGTATTTTTCTTGCACACGCCAACTGTGGACAGCGTATTTTCAAACACTGCAGAAAACGTGATGCAATCAATTCATCATTCACTTACAAATCCTATTCAATTGGGCTGGAGTGACACATATGGATATGAAGCGCTGACCTCATCTTCGACCACGACTCAAACGCGCGAATAATAATTAAAATATATACTCACGACTAATAAGAGGCAGTAATGCTGTTCAACTATAAACTATCTAACACACTGATACTTAATTCCCACAAAAAATTACTTGTGGCTATATTAACTGCGATTACAAGTTTTGCACTATTTTCGTGTGCAAGTGATAAATATGCGCCCGATATTGATAACGATTTCTATGCAGATGAGCATGAATGGATAGATGAAGAAAAAGATAAGGTTGAACAGCGCGGTAAAAGTATCTATCAAGAAGACAAACTAAACTATGAAAAACATGAAGAATTAGTTAATGAAACAACAGATCAATATACTGACATTATAAATCGCTTACCTGAAGATGAAAGTGCTTATAAAGCAGCACTTCTTGAAGGTACTGATGTTACTAAGACAGGGTTTGAGTCCATCACGATATATCCTTGTTATTATAATGAGCAGCTAGCAGAACTTGGCGAATGTGACCGTAAGAAGCTAAAAAACCTGGTCAATCAAATGCGTGGTGCATCAGTAAGCAATATTATTGTTACTGGACATACCAACAACATTCCTCTCACAGATGCTGCTGCTAAAACCTATGCAGATAATCAAGGTTTATCAAAAGCACGCGCGCGCTCTGTTGCTCAATATCTTTCCAAAGAATTTAATGTACCCCTAGCTAATATCAAGGTTGAAGGCTTAGGCGACTCAGTGCCGGTTGCAAGCAATACTACGGTAGAAGGTAGGAAAAGAAATCGTAGAGTCGAAATTGAACTTGCTTATTCTAAACAAACCAATAGTAATGCTGTAAATTTACATCTTACGGATATTCCTGACGGATATACAGGCTGGTGGGAGCCTATTGTATTAGCTCAAATTGACGCTAGTTCCAACCCAAAGCATGAAGATCTAAATAGTTTATATTTACGCGCTATACAAAACTCTAATCAGATAAAAGTTTTCAGTGATATTCCACTTATACGTGAAACTGGCATTCTGGAAGCGGAAGGGGAGTTTGATCCACATGCATTTTTTCAAACTCGATATGGTAAAAAAGATGAGCCTGTAGGCAGTACTCTACGCACCGGCGGCGCTGATCGCTTTCGAGAAGATGAGTGGCGTTTTCGTGCAGGTGCAAGAAAAAAGATTTGGTCAGGTGGTGAAATTGAGGCATCCCAGCGTGTAGGTGGGTTAGATACTAATTCCGTCTTCTTTCAACCGGAAGATCAAGCCTTAACAGAATTCGCAATCAGTTTTACCCAACCCCTATGGAATGGAGCAGGTGCGGAATATACACGCAGCACTGTAAAGCTTGCGCAGATTGACCACAGCATCTCTAAAGATGAATTTCACCGTCAGGTAGAATCACATTTGCTTGAGGTGGCACGTTCTTACTGGAGTCTATATTACGAACGAGCAAACCTTACTATTAAGAAGAAATTAGTATTAGAAGCCAGTGAGCTTGTGGGTGAACTTGATGGTCGTCGCAGTATTGATGTAATCGAGAGTCAGCTTGCACGTTCTCGAGCTGCATTAGGCGCAAGACAAGCTGAAGTTTCACGTAGTACTCAAGCGGTGAGGAATTCTGAAGCTAAATTGGTGTCATTATTAAATGATCCTGAGTTTAGGTTAGATCAAACTTTTGAAATTGTACCGAAACTAGCACCTTCAGCTGCACATCGGGACATTACTGTACGTGAAGCAGCGAGACATGCGCTTCAAAATCGACCTGAAATCCAGCAAGCGATGAAGCAAATTGAAGCAGGTATGGTACGAACTAAAATGGCTGAAAATGAAATGTTGCCAGTACTGGACTTTGTAATGGAATCAAGCTGGAATGGGCTTGAAAGAGATTATGGGATTAATGATGCACTTGGTGATCAATTTCAAGGTACTAATTATTTTGTTGGCTTGAATTTTGACATTCCCATTGGTAATCGAGAAGCAAAGTCTCGTTATCAAAGGCGTCGCTTAGAAGTTCGACAACTTACTAATCAAATGCGAACCACAATTGATACATTACTATTAGAGGTTCAAGTTGCAGTCAGAGAGTTAAATACTAGTCAAAATGAGCTAGGTGCTAAGTATCGCAGCATGGAGGCCACTCGATTGCAATTGGATTCTATGCAAAATAGACGTGGAATATCCTATGCAAATGGAGAAGCAGGGAGTTCCTATATTGAAAGGCTATTAACGGCTCAAGAGCGTCTCGCAGATGAAGAAGCCAGTTTTATTCAGAGTCAGCTTACCTATAATGTGGCGTTAACCAATTTAGATCGGGCAATGGGTATACTAATGGAATCTCAAGAAATAAGTACCAAGAGAGTGCAGCCGGAAGATGACCTGCCAGAGTTTATACTTGAAAAAATATAAGTCGCTTAATAGCTCGCAAAAATATTTACACCTGATAGCAAAATATTTTTTACTGCTTTTATTGAATGTAGGCTTTCTTCATGCGGAGGAATATGAAGGGTTTACACAGCCATACCATAAAGCTGATTTATCACCTACTGAAGCTGGAGTAGTTTCTGCTATTTTAGTTAAAGAAGGTGATGCGGTAAGCGAGGGTGACCTACTGCTTGAATTAGATAATGCGGTTTTAAAAGCCTCCTTAAAAATTGCAGATGCACGCCAAAACTCAAAAGGTATATTAAATTCAGCTAAAGCGCGATATCGTTTACATCGGTCACAATTAAATAAGCTATTAGATTTAC
>CAZFEP010000056.1:0-13141 GCA_964517365.1 uncultured Thiotrichales bacterium
CCCATACCAATTCTTACTCTTCGCTTAAATTCATCACTATGATCATCAGGTTCATATTCAAATGCAATGGCTTCGGGCTGATATATAAATCTAAAGCCTTGTTTAACAATCATCATTCCAATATAAAAATCATCTGTGATTGTATCACTGGGTATAGCCTGAAACAGAGATTTCCGAATAGCATAAATAGCTCCATTTGCACCCAAAAGTGCATCCATTTTACCTTCATGCTCTTTGATGAAACGCTCATATTTCCAGTACATACTATCTAAATTATCATTACTTTCCTTGGATAGTATTTGCAACTCCCCACATACCCCACCCACTTTATTATCTGTAAATCCTTCAACTAATAACTTTACTGCATCGACCTTAAAATCTGTATTGGCATCTGACAAGACTATGATTTCACCTTCAGCACGACTTACTAAATCATTTAAAACAGACGCCTTTCCTCTCCTCTCTTCAAATGGTAGAAAAACTATTGACTCATCCTCAAAACCATCCACAATTTCATTAGTTTTATCATCACTCCCATCTGAACCTATATAAAATTTAATTTTATCCTTTGGATAGTCGAGACATAATAAATTCTTTACCCTGTCTTCTATATGATCCTCTTCATTATAAGCCGCAATCACAATAGCAACGTCCGGGAATATGATTTTATTGCTAACAACCGATCCATCACCCTCAGAAATCCTAGAATAATGAAATAAATACAATATCGCAGGGTATATTGCATATGAATATACTATTAAAAACACAGAGAAAAAGAATATAACTTCCATATTAATTTTTCAGTTCAAGAATATACAATACAATTACAATTATACTTAACATCTCTATTACTAAAACTACCAAAATAATCTAATTGTAATATATACAAACAACACACTAAGAAGTGTTGAAAACATACAAATTCTAAATGTACTGCTAAATGTTAACTGCATAAAGTCAGGATAATGTTGACGAATTTGAAAAAAAAGTCCGGCTGACATCGCGCACAAAATAAATAGTAGTGGCTGCATGCTTCGTGAAATAAAAAATGCTGTTACCATAAATGCAACAAGAGAAAACACTAATGCAGTGGAAAGAGATTTATAATCAGCAAGCTTTTTAGCATCTACTGCTGACACAGTATCTTGGTCGGGCAGTGAAAATTTAAACGAAAATCGATACAAACCATACAATGACATGGAAACAAAACCTAACCAAAAAAAGTACCCAACCAGTCCAGTTTCAGAAAAGACCTCTACATAGGAACTATGTGCGGCTATGTGATGATGATCCTTAAATAATCCATGACCCACCCCGAACACTGGATTAGATTTCAACATTTGAATCCCTTCACCCCAAGCATCAATTCTTCCAGCTGACGATGCATCATCTGAACTGATAGTGGAGAGCTGTGTTAACGCAAATGCAACTGGCAAAATTATAACAAATGACGCTATTGCGAAAGCTTTGCTCATTCTTAAAAACACATATATAAACATAATTGCAAGAAGCCCTAACAGAGTGCCTCTTGAGCCTGTTAGATAAATTCCATACAAAATTGTCGCGAGAACCAGAATCCAGTAAAACTTTAATATAAAGTTTTTAGATTTATTCAGTAAATACAATATCATTGGCACAGCAATTACTAATAACATACCCATATCATTTGGGTCATTAAACACACCCAAATATCGCACCTGCTCACCACGGTACAGCTTTATCCCGGTCCAACCCGTACCACCGAAATGAAATTGATGTATGCCATGCATTGTCATTACCAGCGCACATACCGCCATCAACTTAAAATAGAACTCTAATCTCTCCTTATCTACAAATAATGCACACGAAATAAAATATAAGGCAGCAAGCCTTACCAACTCATCGGCAGTGTTGATAGCCCCTTGCATGTAAAACATCGATACATGTGACAATATTGCAGCAATAATAAAACCAAGCAAAAACGGAGTCTGAATTACGTTAAGATTTTTTTCTTTCTTAAAGAGATAGATTGCTAAACAAGCTAAAAGTGTTACAAACAATATACTCGTCTGTGCAGTCTCTGGGCGATACTCATGCAAACGTAGAAAGTATAGAGACAAGTAAAATGCAAAAAGACCCGATAACAGCATAGACAAATACTACTATTTAACACTTCTTAAGTATGGTAACAGCGCAAGTTTCTGCATAATTATAGACTTCAAGCCTTTATTCCAAATTCTTAAATTAAACATTTCACTTGTTTGACAGCCATACTGACTTTTATAGGTATTTTGCCCTGCCATCATAAAGTCATACTTTGACATATCTCTATTAATAGCATCTCTAATTGCTTCAGAATGAAGCAGCACACCGGGCTTCAAATAAGCATAATCTTGCATGTTAAGCCCTGATTGATAATAGTAACTAGTTCCCATCATTTTAAAATTATAAAGCACTGCCACTACGTCATCAGTGACACTTATCTTGAGCATCATTAGATTATTATTTTTATGCATCAATGCAGCTATTTTCAGATGGAATTCACAGAATTCTGGACTTGCGAAAGCCCCCGGCTTGCCTTTTGCAACCCAACTCTTGGTATGAAGCGTGATTAACTCTTGCATCACCTCTTGTATTTGAGACTCATTTTCAATCACTTCGATTTTGTAGTCTGCATTCTTTAATAGTTTTTTATGCGCCACTGTAACCGATCTTCGCATTGATGGTTTAATCGATTTCATAAATATTTCCCATCGAGCAGGTAGTATTATGAAGTAGCGTAAGCCACACATGATTTTATTAATTGTATACCGCTTATCAACCATGCCTCGGATAAAGCATTCCATCAAAATGGAGTCATCAAGAATTCTATGTAGCTCTATACGATCCCAGAGTTTATTATTTCTTACTAGAAACGATTCCACAGTGCTGCTAACTGCTTTTGAGTAATGTGGAATGCAGATTATGTCTAAATATTCTGAACATACCTCCTTACTCTCAGGCTCACCAGTACCAAGCAGGTACATAGCACGACAAGGAGTTGGGACTATTTTTTTTCTAATATAGAAAGGTGCAATAGCTACGACATTAGAACCATCTGAAATTTCTAACACTAACAATCTGGTTAGCTTAGTTTTATAGATCCCCCACCATGTATTCATCCATTCCCATGTAAGGAATGGAGAATATTCTGGTAATTCAGATAGAATTTTGTCCCAACTAGATTTGAGTTGACTCAACTCTTCACAACTATCAACTATCCGAAGCTGAAGCTTCTGATGGACTTCCATTGTGCAATATTACAAAGCTAGATACGCTTAGAAATTTGTATACGTTATTCCTAATCGAACCTGAAACTCATCAAAATCTTGACCCGGGATAGTACTATCTCTATCTCTATACTCTACAGAAGAATTTAAACTTAAGTTTTTACGCACAAATCGTTCGCCTGTCAGCTCTACCAACAAATCATCATCTTCACGATCACCAATATCAAAGTCTGTTGTGCGATATTCTCCTATCAAACCGAAAAAAGTACTACTTCCGACAGGTAAACTGAATTCAACCACTCCACCATTAGACTCACGGTCATTGATATTCACCAGGTCATGATCATCATCACGCTGGAAGTATTGAAAGCTGGTTTCAAGCGCGGAAATGCGTTTGTTATAGCTAATATAAAAACCTTCACTTTCAACCGTGTCACCACTTACATCAAACAAGACACTTCCAATCGGCGTGTTAGTCACTATTCCAGTACCACCACCACCACCAATACCGCCGAAACCACCCCCTAAATCCGATCCGCCAGATGTACCTGCATCGTTTGTAGTATCCGAAAATTCATCATAAGCTGTTAGATTAAAGGAAGAAGTAGAATTCAGCGTATAATCAACACTAAGCAGGTTATTTCCACCACTTGAGCTTTGATCAGGGCCCTCGTCACGTTTAATGTCTGTATAGCCTAGTTGAGCAGTTACATTCAGTGACTGTCTCGCTAATGCATATTCTATATAGTAGGTTTCACGATCGAAGTCGATATTTCCTACCAGAAGATCAATATTGTTTTCATCAAAGTCCGTGTCCTCATAAAGATAATTTAGTGATAGCGAACTATTTGATGTTAACTGACGCTCAATACCTGCCCTGGCTTGAATTCTGTCGTTATCAATCTCTGTATCTTCTGCATCAGTTCTGAAGTATCTAGCTTCTAAAATCAAATTAGTACGATTAAAAATTCGAGGCGTAAAAGTTGGGCCTGTTGAGAATGAATTTATATCCTGGTTATTACTCTCATTTGGCTGCGAACGAATATCGATTGGAAATTCACTATTAAAATGATCTTCAAAAGACCATTCAAAAAGCCCTGGAGCAATTTTCCAATTTAGCATTGCATCTAAATCAAAATTATTATTACTTCCTTGATCACCACTTAGACGGCTTCTGTACTCATTAGCAGCACCAATTTCTGCATCAAAATTAGGCCCTTCATGCACAGCATTGATTAGTCCTCGTGGAGTCAGTAGGACACCTTCATCCCCACCATCATCTTCACGTCTAATATTATCTGAATATTCAACATTGGCACTGATCTCCCACGATGTGCGCCAGGTGGCATAGGTTGGATTAGAGATAGATCCAATCATCAATACAGTGAGTAGAAATAATTTACAGTTGGCGAAATTAGACTTGCACATAAAGAACCTTATGTATGTTGATGAGGCCCCTTAAAAAACAATACTTTAACTAGCCGGGGCAGTGGTTGTAGATAATACCTAAAAACTTGGCAGGATTAAATCCATCAATTGCAATTTGAAGCTCTTCTGGCGTAATGGTGTCGTGTCCTGCAACTAATACCGAGTGATCTGCGATCAAATCCAATATTTTAGCGTCTGCAGAACTCTCTATATCCGACACATCCAAAATAATATAACGATCAGGAAACTTGTTTTTCAATTCATATATAAGCTCACCTAGCTTAGATGAGGTTGTAAAACTATCTATTTCATGCAGATCACTCACTCTACTAGGGATTACCCTTAATTTATTGACTTTAACCGAATAGATAATATCTTCAACGGCGACATCACCCGTTAAATAATCTGTCAGATCATGCTTAATATCTATACCAAAGTTTTGAGCGATAGATGGTCTACGGAAATTACAGTCAATGATTAACGCACTCTTTGTAGCATCTTGAGCAAAGCTTAATGCTAAATTTGTTGCTACAAATGTATTACCCGATTTATCTTTACAAGTACTTACCGCCAAAACAAAATTCTTGCCACCAGCAGACTTTACAAGCTCAGTTCTTAATTCCCTAAAAGCATTTGCAGTTTTTCTATCTGTTGCTATACCAAGCTTCCTTAACTCATCCAAACCAAGATTAGACTTTTCTGCCATATCTTGAAGATTATGCTTGTTTCGTAACGTAGACCCTTTGCCTCTGATTTTTTTATTTACAGCGCCGCTTGACTTGCCTTTTGTGCCAAGACTATCTTCTGGCTCTACTTTTTTTAATGCCCGCTCTATTAAGCTCATAATATATTTCCTAAAAAATTATCCCTTAAAACTTCGTAAGTACCTTCTTACATAAGAGGAAGCGTGATTCCCAGTTCCTTAACTTTAAAAATTGCTGCAAATAAATACGCATTGGCCACCAAGGCTAGCGCAACCACGGATACTATAATTGAAGTACGATTTGGCATACGCGGTGATGTAGGTAACGAAGTAAATGGTATTTCTCCTAATAACCTTGTACCCATCTCTTTAGTAATCTGACTTTTATGTCTGACATTACCTCCAAGTTGAAAAAGTACAAATAAAGCAGCAAGTGGCCCTCCCACTCCTAGTATTGGCCCAACCGCCGCTACATGGAAAAAACGCAATCCACTGGATTGCAATGGAACCAATGCGGGCTCTTGTATTGCAAAGCGTTGGTCACTCTGCTCAATATCAATATTCATCGATACACGTGCATTCTCTCTACGCTTAACGAGATCTTGGTACACATCATTAGTCACTTCATAGTCGCGAGTAAGTTCGGAAAGTACAGCCTCCACTTCTGGCAAATCTTTCGCTCGTTCTAATTCAAGTGCCAATAGCTTTCTGGATTGTGCAACTCTTGTGCTTAGCCCAGCCTTTCTGGTTCTAGTTTCTGCAAGCTGTTCTCGCAAGGAACCATATACCGTATCTAAATTACCCGCAGCTGCGGCAGCAGAAGAGAAACCAGAATCACCATCACCTTTCTTAAGCATTTCTTTTAGATCATCAATCTGATGTTTTAGCCTAACCACATCAGGGTATGAATCGTGGTAATCAAGCCTAAGTGTTGCTAACTCTTGCTCCAATAACCTTATTCGTGAGGCCAAGCCGCTTTCGACCTGTAATGATGAACCTAGTTGCTTTTCACCCGCTAGCTGGCCAGTTAAAGAGCGTTCACGAATACTCTCCTCTTGAACTTGAAGGCTAAATTCTTCAATTTGAGCGCGTAGATCATTAATACGATCAAACACACCTTTTTCGGTACCCACATGGTTACCAAGATTTTTAGTTTTAAATTCTTTTAACTTTTGTTCGGCTAGTAAAAGTTTTTTGTGGTAACCCTTAACTTGTCTATCAACAAATTCATAAGCAGAGCGACTTTCACTTTGCTTGCCTTCCAAACTTTGAGCAATAAACATATCACCTAACATTTTGGCTGTACGGAAAGCTCTTTCAGGATCTGAATCATTTACCTCAATTCTCACCAAATTTGGACCAGCGGATTTCACATTTATATTTGGCAATAACTCTAAAATGGCTCTTGATTTTTCAACGTCAGTTGCACCTTTCTTCACCCAGCCTGCATTAACAATCACAGGCTGCATAATTGCGGCTCCAAATAACATTTCTTTATAGAGCTCAATCCTATCTCGATCTTTTCCTTTTGTTTTGTTAGTTACTGCTGCACCTTCCATCAAAGGCGACAACACTCCTTCCTTATCAGCAAGAATGGTAGTGTGTGACATATAGGTTTTCGGCAACATAAAAGCTGCGCCAAGAACCAAGATACTAATCGCAGCAAAACCTATACTCAGCCATGCGAGTTTTTTCTTGGCTAACTCAATAAAAAGTTTTACGATTTGTATTGGTGGTAAATCAAATATACTCATAATAAATGCTACTTAATAATAAATTTATAAAAAACTTAAGCCTAAATAATGCTTGTTAATTAAATTTTTAAAAGAAACGCTCAGGCACAGTTATAATGTCTCCAGGTATGAGCATATGGTTACCTTTAACCACACCCCTTACCAACATATCTTCAAGACGTAACGGCACTGATACTGTTTTGCCATCATGACGACGAATTAAAACTGCCTTATTACCTGATGCAAATTCGCCCAAACCACCTGCTTCCAATATGGCATCTAGCACTGTCATACCCTGTCTGTAATTTAATGAAACCGGATTCGCTACCGCACCGGTCACCCTTACTCGTCGCAAATATTCTTTACTTTGCAAAGAAGCCATTGTGACTGTGACACTTGGACTACGGATATCTTTTTTCAAACCCTCAGTAATGATTGCTGCAACTTCTTCAGCCGTTTTACCTGCAACTTCAACATCGCCCAATAATGGAATTGTAATTCGTCCATCAGGACGAACAGGGACTTGTACTGATAACTGCTCATTACCCCACACATTTACATCCACAACATCATCCACACCTATTCGATACTCCTCAGTAACAATTGAATGCTGAGTGGCATCAAGCGTGCCTTCGGGAACTGGATTACTTGCACATGATGAGAAAACAAATACAGCGGTTAATCCAACAAGAAACGATAATAATTTCATAAGCTATAAAAGAAGTAGTTAATTAGGGTGGTAATTTTATGATGAATTGTATGGTTTTTTCACGGCAACACAGTGAATAATCTCGCAAAATTTACAATATTCCATACAAACGCGCAGGATTAATGGATATAACCATATTTAATCTATGGTTATAGAGACCTTATCTGGTTAACTGATAACAAAATTAAAATTCAATTTATAATCAATGTTCGGCCCGAATTTTGCTTTATCAGATGTCGTAATACGTTAACTATTACATTATGAAAAATACATTCTGAAAAAGAAAAGCTATTGATTTAGTAATTCCTTAGCAAATTGATAGTGCTCTAAAATGGCATTGTTTGTTGGGTCGAGATCCAAAGCTTCTTTGATATAGCCCAAACCCTTCTCTGGGTCACCCTCCTTAACCAATATCCAACCTAAAGTATCAGACACCGCTGCATCATTTGAATTACTAGCATATGCTTGCTCTGCTGCACTTAATGCACGCTCATCACCCAGACTAAAATAACTCCAAGCTAGATTATTCAAGATTACATGATCATTAGGATACTGCTCTATAAGCGACTCATATAGTGGAATTGCTTTTTTATAAACACCCTCAGAAATATAAATATCTGCCAGAATCAATTTCAACTGCACATTATTTGGCAGCAGTCTCTGCCAATTAAATAATAATTTAAATACGTTTTTATGATTATCCTGCCCTCTAGTTTTAAAGACGAGATTTTTAATATTCGTAACCAGTAGATTTACTTCACGCTCACTAAGGTTCTTAGCATCAACTTGATTAAATTGCGCAATAGCAGATCTGTAACTACCATTCTCAATCGCTTGATTAATACTGATTAACCGCAATGTTGTATTACCTGATGTTTCAGTTAACCATTGATTTATTTTTTCTGAGATGTCTTCATTTTTACCAATGTCATTCAAGGTGCTCAAATACAGTACTTTTATTTCATTTGACTTTGGATAAAATTCAACAAGATTGGTAAGAAACTTCTCTGCCTCATCAAACATGCCAATTTCAAGATAAATTGTTCTTGTACTATTGATACCCTTCACGCTTTCTGCATTTTCAACCTCATATGATGTAAGCAGCTCTGAAAATTTATCCAGGTCATTATTCTGTAAATGCGCGTAAGCTAATATGGGAGTTAAAATAGCCCGAAATCTGTCGTCTTCTAACAAATAACCAGTCAGCAAAGCAATTGCATCTTGGTGTTTAGCAAGCTCCAAATCAATAATTGCGTTTAGTACAATTAATTCTAAACCACCAACTGCATTCACAATATGCTGCTGTAACAAAGCTCCAGCATCCTCTAGCTTATTCTGCTTGATCAAGATTTTTGCTAATAATGCAATCACTCTTGGGTTATTTTCAGAAGTTTTTAAGACCTCTCTTAAATTAATTTCTGCTGTGTTCAAGTCATTTTTAGAATACGCTAATCTTGCTAACTCAAAATAATAAATAGGTGACTTTGGATAAGACTCAAGAAACGACTGATAAAAATCCTCACCTGCAACGGAGTTTCCAAGTGCCGTCTTGGATAAAACAATATTCTGTGCAATCTGCAGACTCTGTTGAGTCAATATCTTTGAATCATCCAACCTCAATGCTTGGAGATAGTGATTTTCTGCATCTAGGTATTCTTCATTTCTAAAATATATATTAGCCAAAAGTAACCATGCATCTGACAACTTATTATTGATCTCCAGAACATTCTGTACGCGCTGAACAGCTTTGCTCTGTCTGTTTTCTAGAAGATCTATCCTGGCTAACCAAACCTGGCCTTCTGGGTATCTACTACTACTTTCTTCAAGCTTTAATAATAATTTTTTTGAGGCTTCTACATTATTTTCAGCCAATTCAATTTTGGCATGCAATAAGATAGCTTCTGGATGAGTAGCGAAGCTTACTTGAACCTCGTTTGACAACAATAATTCTCGTGCAGCTTTTATTTTCTGTTGTTTATACAGGGCCTCCACTATTAAAAGGTTAATATCCTCTAGTTGATGACCCTCAATTTGTAAAT
This sequence comes from uncultured Thiotrichales bacterium, assembly GCA_964517365.1. Classification (GTDB taxonomy): domain Bacteria; phylum Pseudomonadota; class Gammaproteobacteria; order UBA4575; family UBA4575; genus JABDMD01. Next base: position 9,861 of record CAZFEP010000056.1, read on the forward strand.
TCTCTAAAATTTCTTGCGCACGATCAGGGTGGCCAATCTCAAGGTAGGTTTTAGCAATTATGAATCTCAACTCAGGGTCATCTAGCGCCTCTCCCGACAAGGTATCCGCCTCAACTAGAACATCAAAATATCGCCCGTTTTGAAAATAAAAGTTAATCACACCAATTTCTTGGTTACTGCTAACCTCTTCTTGATTTTCTGAACATGATATAAGCAACATACATATAACCAATACAGCAAGATATTTATTTAATGGAAAAAGCTTCATATATATCACCAGTTAATCAAATTTTTAATTTCGGCATAGTTAGAAAATAAAAAATCACTCAATATTAAATCCGAATCATTATCACAATGAGTTGAAATCGATGTTATTGCGCTACCTGACACACCCTTAAAACTCATGAGCGCTTCATGCAACTTAACGTGTATTTTTTTTGTGTATGCAGCACCATTCACTTCATACCAATACCATATGCGAAGACAATTCTGCGTCTTAGTTGATTCTATCGTCAGCTTATTTACTTCAGCTGTAACGGCACTCGACTTATCCATTTCCACCTGGTGCATCGATACATCAAGCTCACGCCACTTATCCTTATCAGCTAATCGATTATTTGCATTAATCAATTCTCCAAGAGGAACTTGATAGGTATAGAGAAATGCATGCATTTCCACAACTTTATCGTTCTTTGCGTATTGCTCACCATGATGATCAGTATAATATATATAGTTTGGCACCCATCCAGAAGAGAGTAACTTTGGTCCTTCCCATCCTGTGCTGAGCTCATTAAAACCGGGCTCCAGACTAGCTACTCGCACTACATTATTCTCAAGGTAGTTTGCATATAAAGGTGCGACTGAAACAACTACTAAGTAAACAAAAAAAACTACTAACCACCTTGAGACACCTATCTCTATTTTATTATCATTCACATAGGACTCTTGGGCACCTAACTTTTGCACACCTCTTTTTAACCATAAATTCGGATTAATAAAATTTGCTGCAATAAATAAAGGCAGTAGCAATAATGCAAACAACACCCAACCCAGACTTTCATGGTCCTGGACCAATGGATAATCCATGCCTTTTATCACGCCGAGACCAATAACAGTTAAGATGCGAATAAAATTTCCAATTAGCATTATTGCTATCGCCGTTATCACCAGTAGCAATGTGCTCCAAACACTTTTGTAGTTCAAAAAACCATAAACAATGGATAACAAAACCCCAACCAGTAAATAACGCAAGCCACTACAACTTTCTTCAATCTTAAATATTCCTTTTGAAAAAATAATTGCATTACCATCAACTCGGTAATCCAATTTCGAGAAAGACAGCATTCCATTTGTCACATAAACAGCTAGATCCTGCAAGGCTGGCAAAGTTGATGACCACAATGGGATGGTCAATAACAAAATAAATATAGGTGTCAATAGTATTGGTACGTTTTTAATTCCGATAAAATAAGTGATGATAAAAAAAACAATAAAAGGCAGGCATAACATTTGAATAGTATTAATACTTGAAACATATGCTACCAGCCATACTAGAGAAGCAATGACCAAACACACTAAAGAAATATTCGATGGCCCAGAATATTTGAACTGGTTACCTTTAACACAACCATAGAGCAAAAACACAGAAAGAAGAACGGTTAGATAACCATGCGAATAAGTTCCATAATCATTCCAGTAATTAAACAGAACTCTTATAGAGTGTTGATAAAAATAAACAAAAACACTTAATGCAACAATTATGGTTGCCCAGATTATTAGCGCTTGATTATATTTATTAGAAATAAAAACTTGTTGCACACTCATATACTCAGGTAGATCGCCAAAACAAAAAATTAGCTATTAGCGTGCACCCTTTCCCCACAATATCACTTCCGCAGTTTGCAAAAGAATAACTAAATCAAAAATTAAACTATGATGTTTCACATAATATAAATCAAAATTTAGCTTTTCAATCGCATCTTGCACAGAGCTACCATAGGGGTACTTCATTTGTGCCCAACCTGCTAAACCTGGTTTAACTCGATGCCTTTCTCCATAAAATGGAATATCTTCTGTTAATTTGCTAACAAACTCAGGACGCTCAGGTCGAGGTCCAACCAAACTCATATCACCACGAAATACATTATAAATTTGTGGCAACTCATCGACCCTATAAGTGCGCAAAAATTTACCAATTGCCGTTACTCTAGGGTCATCTTGACTAGCCCATACTGCTTTACCTTCCACTTCCGCATCTGAGCGCATGGTTCTAAATTTAAGTAGACTAAAGCTCACACCATTTAAACCAACACGGGTTTGATGATAAAAAATAGACTCTTTACCCTTGCACTCTAACCAGATACTTACAACTGCAAACATATATAACGGGGACGCTACGATCAACAAGACTGCACTTGCAACCAGATCAAAAATACGTTTGGTTAAGAAGCGAAAACTATCCTGCTTAAAACCAACCGAAAATATAATCCATGATGGATTGAGTAAATTAGTGTAAATTTTACCTAACTGCCTCTCTAAAAAAGTAACCAATTCTACTATTTTTACACCCTTTAGCCTGGCATCCATTAGTTCTTTTAAAGGTAAATTGTTCCTGCGTTCTGTTAAAGCCACCACAATTTCATCGATATCATATTTGCTAATCAGCTCGTGAAGAGATACATCACTTTCAACTAGATATTGCTCATCAATCACGGTCTCTTCACTTTTCACTGGCATATAACCAATAATATTGATCCCGCTTCGATCAGATTTTCGGCGTAATTTCGTAATCCAACTCGCTTGATTACCTGCTCCTAAAATTAGTACATTCCTTTTCAACGCCTCCAGATTCACTGTGTGAGAAAAAATGGAATGAAATAGAATTAAGAATAGAAAAGACAAGCTAGAGGCAATTAAAAATACACCTCTACCCATATAAATATTAGGAAATATATAAAAAAGAAATCCGAATGCTACAAAAGCAATAATAAAACTAACAGTGAGCCGGCTAAGTTTGTTAACAATATGCTCACGACGCTGGGTTTGGTACAAACCCATGCTTATTAATGTAACGACTACAACTGTAGAATGTATAATTGCACGTGGAAATAACTCACCTACATTATTAGCAGCAACTTCCAGTGGATTTAACTCCGTGTAATAGCGCGCATAAGCTGCAATATAAACACTCAAAAACAGCACCACCGTATCAGCTATAGCCAATAGCAGATATGGAGCCTTGATGTGCTGATCACCTATTCGTATATCAAACATGCATTATT
>CAZFEP010000057.1:0-5677 GCA_964517365.1 uncultured Thiotrichales bacterium
ATAGAGAGAGATGGTAACTAATTATTTAATTCATTTTCTTTTATCTTGATACCGCACTATTCAGTACCTGCTGTATCCATGGAGCCACTGATTTCTGCATCTATCATTTATGGTGTTCATAACCAACATCTTAAGCTGATTTCTCGAGACGTTTTACCCACACTTCTAAGCCTGCTGCATTGAGTTCGAGATCAGAATTAAATAACTTGATGAACTTGGCAACTTCATTATCTGTATAACGTTGCTGTAAATTAGCTTCTAAATGTTCAGTAATTTTTTCTTTGATGACTTGCTCTCGCATTGCGTCATTTTGGCGACTTTTTGCGATGATAACGTATTCATCAATTCCTTCTCGAAGTTGCTTGGCTAATCGGTCAATTTCAGTAACGCGACCAAAGTGTGTGAGATACATATTTTTAGGTTGATGCATTAGCATTCGAGTGAGGGTGTTTTGCCAAGCATCAGGCTCAAATTGCACGGGAGTTGTAGTCGGTAAAATGAAAGCACCATCTTTGTTATCTAACTCTTTATACGATAAGCCGAAGGTATCACCTGTGAAGATGCCTTCACTAAGATGGTCATAAATACAGAAGTGGTGTCTTGCGTGACCTGGGGTATCGAGAAATTTGAGTGTGCGGCCTGCTAATTTAACTTCATCATAATCTTTTGCGACGATGACACGTCGTTCATCAACAGGGATGATCTCACCATAGTATTGCGTAAACTTTTCTTCTCCATAAACCGCAATGGTGCCCGCGACGAGTCTTTCGGGGTTGACCATGTGTTGTGCCCCTCGTGGATGGATGACTAATTTTGCATTGGGCAGTTTGCTCATCAGTAAACCCGCGCCACCCGCATGATCTAAATGCACATGAGTAGGGATTACGTACTCAACATCCTCTACCTTTAAGTTTTTTAACTTAAGCGTTTCCAGTAAGTAAGGAGTGGAGTGACCTGTGCCAGTATCAATAAAAGCAGCGCGTCCATTTTCAACCATTAGGTAACAACATGCATGCCCTGGTTGTATATACATGGCATCAATACAAGTGATACCTGTTCCATACTCAATTAATTTTGGTTCTATTCTAGATTTCATAACTACAGATAGGGTGTTGATTTTTATTTTAATAAGTCATTTGCACTCACAATAATGCCGTCCTCATCTGCATATAAGTAATGACCTGGCACAAAGTCTACATCTGCAAAGTGCACAATTAGATCTTGTTCACCGATGCCTTTTTTATCGGTTTTCATTGGTAAAGTACCAAGCGCTTTGCAGCCAATATTAATCGTTGCAATAACACCGGAGTCACGTATGCAACCGTTCACCACAATGCCTGACCAGTTATTGTCAGCACCGGCTTGTGCAAGTAAATCTCCAACTAATGCTCGGCGTATAGAGCCTCCACCATCAACCACTAGTACGCGACCTTCGCCTGGTGTCTTAAGTGCTTCTCGAACTAATGAGTTGTCTTCAAAACATTTGATGGTGAAGATTTTTCCGCTAAAGGAAATATTACCTCCAAAGTCTGCGAATAATGGTTCTGCTACAGAGATTTTGCCTTCATGGTCGTCGCATAGGTCTGCGGTTTTAAATGTCATTGAATTGATTCCTTTGTGGTTTGTTTGTATGAAATTTATTTTGTCTGATCAGATTGGACTAAATATACCCCAAGGTAGATAGCGAAGCAGTTAATATTACAAGCTGAATACTTAATCTTATTTACCCATTCATGACTTGCATGACAGATATCCCAAATTTTATAGTCACACTAAATTAGGATCTGTTAATATACATGTCCCATATATAGGTGGGCATCATTTCATGGTCTGGTTTAAGTCTAGGTCAGGGGTCAGGAAATACTAATAATCAAACAGGGGTTTTTAAGGAGACTATCGTGAGCAAGAGTAGAGCAGAACAAATAAAAGAATTAGAAAATGACTGGGCGACAAACCCACGATGGGCGAATGTTAAACGTGATTACAGTGCAGAAGATGTAGTTCGATTACGTGGAAGTGTTCAACCCGAATACACGCTTGCTCGCAGAGGTGCTGAGAAACTTTGGGAAAAAGTGAATGGGACTTCTAAAAAAGGTTATGTAAATGCTTTTGGTGCAATTACTGCTGGTCAAGCCATGCAACAGGCTAAAGCAGGTATAGAAGCGGTATACCTTTCTGGTTGGCAAGTTGCTGCAGACGGTAACACTTCTGAAACGATGTACCCAGACCAATCTCTATACGCTTACGATTCTGTACCCACCATGGTGCGTCGTATTAATAATACGTTCCAACGTGCTGATCAAATTCAATGGAAGAATATCGCTGATGGCAAAATGTCAGAAGAAGATGCAATTGATTATTTCTTGCCGATCGTTGCAGATGCTGAAGCTGGTTTTGGTGGCGTACTTAATGCATATGAATTAATGAAGAATATGATTGCAAATGGTGCTGCAGGCGCCCACTTTGAAGATCAACTAGCAGCGGTCAAAAAATGTGGTCATATGGGTGGTAAAGTTTTAGTGCCTACACAAGAAGCATGCCAAAAATTAGGCGCTGCACGTTTAGCAGCAGACGTAATGGGAGTGCCAACCATTGTTTTAGCACGAACCGATGCTGAAGCGGCGAACTTACTAACGAGTGATTTTGATGAAAATGATAAGCCATTCCTTACAGGTGAACGCACTGCTGAAGGTTTTTATCGTGTTAAGAATGGTTTAGAGCAATCAATCAGTCGTGGTGTAGCATACGCTCCTTATGCTGATTTAGTATGGTGTGAAACAGGAAAACCGGATATTGGATTTGCACGTGAATTTGCACAAGCAGTACAAGCTGCAGTCCCGGGTCAGTTGATGTCATATAACTGCTCACCTTCATTCAACTGGAAGAAGAATTTAAGTGATTCACAAATCGCTAGCTTCCAAGAAGAGTTGTCTGATTTGGGTTATAAGTTCCAGTTTATCACTTTGGCTGGTATTCACTTGAACTGGTATCGTACATTTGACTTTGCATATAACTATGCACGTGGTGAAGGTATGAAGCATTATTGTGAAATGGTTCAAGAGCCTGAATTTGAAGGTCGTGAGCGAGGTTACACATTCGTTTCTCACCAGCAGGAAGTGGGTGCAGGATACTTTGATGATGTAACTACCGTCATTCAAGGTGGCGCCTCTTCTGTAACGGCATTAACAGGTTCTACAGAGGAAGAGCAGTTCAGCGATAAATAAGTAAATTTAAACTTATTGAAACCCGGTATGTTCTATACATATCGGGTTTTTTTATGCCCATTTCATCAGTGGTTGATTAAAGAATAAGCTGAAAGAGCCGATCTTTAGTGATAATAACCTATACTACTCCCTGAGAATTACACTAGAATTATCTTGTTGTAATTATTCACCTTATTTAGAAACATAGAGGTCGTTACATGGCACAACAGCCGTATGAACACGTTCAGATTCCTGCAGATGGTCAAGCTATTGTATTTAATAGCGATGGTTCACTAAATGTTCCGGATAGTCCAATTATTCCTTTTATTGAAGGGGATGGTATCGGCATAGACGTTACGCCAGTTATGCGTAGAGTGGTTACAGAAGCGGTTAAATTAGCGTATGAAGGCAAGCGACGCGTCCGGTGGATGGAAATCTATGCAGGTGAAAAAGCGTCTCGCTTATATGGGAAAGAACATTTTTTGCCTCAAGAAACGCTTGATGTAATTAAAGACTATATTATTTCTATCAAAGGACCATTAGCTACGCCTATTGGTGAGGGTATGCGTTCTTTGAATGTAACAATACGACAAGTGTTGGATCTATATGCTTGCGTACGACCTATTCGTTATTTTTCTGGTACACCCACTCCGTTGCAGAATAGTGCAACCACAGACATGGTAATTTTTCGTGAAAATACAGAAGATATTTATGCAGGAATAGAATGGGAAGCGATGAGTGCAGATGCTAAAAAAGTAATTAATTTTTTACAAGATGAAATGAAGGTTACTAAGATTCGTTTTCCTGAAACTTCAGGAATTGGGATCAAGCCAGTTTCTAAAGATGGTTCTGAGCGTTTGATTCGCAAAGCGATTCAATATGCAATAGACAATGATCGAATGAATGTTTCTTTAGTACATAAAGGTAACATTATGAAGTTTACCGAAGGTGCGTTTCGCAATTGGGGGTTTGACTTAGCCGTTCGCGAGTTTGGAGCAGAAGTAATTGGTGATGGGCCATGGTGTAAACTTAAGAATCCCATTACAGGAAATGAAATTATTATCAAAGATGTAATCGCAGATAATTTTTTGCAACAAATCTTATTAAACCCTCAAGATTATGATGTGATTGCTACACTGAATTTAAATGGCGACTATATTTCTGATGCACTCGCAGCGCAGGTCGGGGGTATAGGGATTGCACCAGGTGGAAACATATCAGACAACACTGCCGTGTTTGAGGCGACGCATGGCACAGCGCCAGGATTTGCCGGAAAGAATCGCGTTAATCCCGGGTCTATAATTTTGTCTGCAGAAATGATGCTGAGGTATATGGGATGGAATGAGGCAGCAGATTATATTATTAAAGGGGTTGAAGGGGCGATTGCTGCGCGAACCGTAACGTATGATTTGGCACGAGCACGTGCAGGTTTTGGAACCAAAGGACGCCGGCCAGGTACTTCAAGAGAGGTTCAAGAAGACCTTGAACGTTTAATGCCAGGGGCGACACTTGTAAGTACAACTGGATTTGGTGACGAGATCATTAAAAATATGTCGCTAGATTTGTAGAATAGATTTATGTAAGTAGCTTTGCTGAGACTTTATTCATAATAAACAATCATTTACAAATATTACTTACCAAAGTGCTTGATTGTTGAATATAACAATAAATATATATTAATTGTATAATTTTTAAATTACCCTGCTTCTGTATTCACATTAATTATTAGCACATCAAACACAAGGCCCAAATGATGAGAATTGCACTGCTCGAAGATGACCTTGACCAAGCAAATCTTATGCAGGTTTGGTTATCCGATGCTGGGCATCAACCATATGTATATCGAGCTGGTGCACAAATTGTGGGTGCACTGAGCAAAGAAAGTTTTGACCTAATCATGCTTGATTGGGAAGTACCAGATATGAGTGGCTTTGAAGTATTACAGTGGATTCGCGAGAATCTTGACTGGAGTTGTCCGGTGTTGTTTCTTACGCAGCGAGATAAAGAAGAGGATGTGGTAGCAGCTTTAGAGGCGGGCGCCGATGATTACATGGCAAAGCCGATTAAGTGTGCAGAAATGTTGGCAAGAATAAATGCTGTACACAGAAGAAATAATCCTCCAACTGAAGATGAAACTTCTCTTAACATTCCGCCTTACGAGATCGATTTAAAGAAACGTACCATTACATCAAAGGGAAGTGAGATTGATCTCACTCAGAAAGAGTATGAACTGGCTCTATTCATATTACGTAATATTGGTAAAGTGCTGTCTCGTGGTTATTTACTAGAGCGCGTTTGGGGGAAAAATCCAGATATCAATACACGAACGGTAGATACGCATGTAAGCCGACTCAGGCGTAAATTAGAATTTAATAAAGAAAATGGTTGGAAGTTAACTTCAGTTTATCAGCACGGCTACCGTCTTGAACCGATTGCTGATTAATTTTAAAAGAAAGTGATTATTGATAGATTAG
>CAZFEP010000057.1:5777-13091 GCA_964517365.1 uncultured Thiotrichales bacterium
TTTCAACATCATTTTTTGATGATCCAGAAAATTTTATTCAAAATCTAGTAGATATTCATCTTTTACACCCATGTCTGTCATAAGTAAAAAAATCTGCATGATTGGAGATTTTTCAGTCGGAAAGACAAGCTTAACTTCAAGATTTGTAAAAAACATTTTTTCTGAAAAGTATTTCAGTACAGTGGGTGTAAAGGTGGATGCTAAAGAAATCCAACTAGATAACCATAAAATGTTGAAACTTATGGTTTGGGATGTTGCAGGCAAAGATGTTTTTACGACATTGGATGATAATTACTTGAAGGGATCCTCTGGTTATTTATTAATCGCAGATGGTACGCGCCTCCAGACCATAACAACGGCCATTAAGTTGCAACAACATATGCAAAGCATGTTTGGTGATATTCCATTTTGCATGTTAATAAATAAGACTGATTTAAAAAGTGAGTGGCAAGTGTCGGCATCAGAAATAGACTTTATTAACGATAAAGGTTGGGCCTATTTCAAAACTAGTGCAAAAACGGGTAGTGGGGTTGAAGAGGCCTTTGCTACTTTGGGTCAGAAGTTAATTATATGACTCAGCATATTGAAAAAATCGCTGAAAACTTATATGCCTTAACTGCGCGTAAACTAAAGCCGCTTATAGTAGTAGTAGATGATGCAAATAATTACATTTCTCATTATGGTGAATTGACAGATTATCAGCTACCTTTGTTTGAGGTGGGTGAGAGTTGTATAGATATGCTGCCATTTCTTGTTGGTTTAGAAAACGAAGCTTATGTTTCATTGCCCATTGTAAGATTTAATCAAGACAGTATCAGTAGCGTCAATGTCATAAAAATCAATCAATATCGTTACGTTATGCTGCTTGAAGCGAGCCAAGAGCATCATCGTGAACAAAGCGCGACGCAAGACTCAAATGAAACAAAGCTGCTCAATCAAAAGCTACAACAAGTAACAGAACAGTTAGAGGTCGCAAATAATGCTAAAACCAGATTTATTTCTAGTATGTCGCATGAGTTTCGTACCCCTATGTCCTCAATATTAGGGTATGCAAATTTACTAGCAGGCAAATACTCACCCGGAGATGACGGATACCAGTATGCAAGATCAATAGAAAGTAATACGCAGTATTTATTGTCATTAATTGATAATGTTCTTGAGCATGCACAATTTGAGGCCAACAAATTACTTATAAATGTAGCGCCGTTCCTTCTGAATGATTTAGTGATAAATCTGGGCCATATGTTTGGAGGCCAGCATAATGAACCGAATGTTGAGTTTAATATTCACACAAGTGATTCATTGCCAGAGGCTATTAATTCTGATTTTCTTCGGCTTCAACAAGTATTAATTAATATTATTGGTAATGCCTTTAAGTTTACCGAAAAAGGTGCTGTGACGATTAATTTTGACTGGAAAGATGATGTATTGATTGTAAAGGTCAGTGATACCGGTCCTGGTATACCCATTGAATATCAGACAAGTATTTTTCAGGCATATGCTCGTTATGATGATCATAAAAAAGGTGCTGGTTTGGGTTTGGCGATAAGTTCTCAAATAGCTAAGAAATTAAATGGCAGATTGGAGCTAGAATCAGAATTAAGTAGAGGTAGTACTTTTACACTTTATATAGAGGCTAAGCCCGTAAATCTATCGTCTGTTAAACAAGACTTGTTAAGTGGTACATCAAAGAAAGTGCTAATTGTTGAAGATGACTTTGATTTAGTAGAGCTACTAAAGATTTATTTAAATGAGCTTGGTTATTCGTCAATGGTTGTTAATAATGGAAATGAAGCACTAGAATACAGCGAAAATAGTGAAATAGATTTGGTGATGTTAGATATGAACTTGCCAGGACGTGATGGCGAGGAGGTTGCGAGGGAGTTACGAGCACGCAAATTTAATGCACCTATAATAGCCATGACTGCATCAACCAATAACGATGACAAAGTGCGTGCATTGCGCGCAGGGTGTAATGAATTTATATCAAAACCTATTCAAATGTCGCCATTAATTAATGTCATTAATAATGTGCATAACTTAGATGTCTGATTTGTCAGCAGAGGCTAAGAGAAAAATTGATAAGCTTAATAAAGCTTATGTAGGCAGTTTTCCAGAAAAGAGGTCTCAGCTACAAGTGCTATGGAAGAATCTTCAGCGTAATGAATTTTCGAAAGTTGCTTTAATGGAGCTTGCAGCGTTATGCCATAAAATTGCAGGTTCATCTGGATCATATGATTACATGGATCTATCACAGGCCGCCCATTCTGTAGAAGAGTATTGCCTCAATGGGTTTTCTAATATAAATAAACCTGAAACCAGTATTGCTGAGCTCAAAACACGTTATTTGAAGTTAATAAAGTTATTGAATATGGGTTAAAAATAATAATAACGAGTCCATTAAGCATCCCTTATGGGGGGTAGAGATGAGATAATTATAGTTATTTTTGATAAAAATTACCTAAGTGCATGATTTTAATAGAATAATGCCCGAATAATTCAATACTTGAATATATTAAATATTTAGAAACATTGGTTTACAATACGGAGCTTGAAGCGCTGAAGTTAAGTGTTATATTTTCATAATAACAATATTGTCAGAAATAAATCCATCGGGAGAAAACACATGAAACGAATTAGTTTGCTATTTGCTGCATTTCTTACAGCAATGATATTGGCGGCTTGTCAAACGAGTCAAACCACCGCTACAGCTGAAGCTCCAGCTGCGGAAATGACAGAAGAAGAAAAGATCGCTGCAGAAATGGCAGCTGAGCGTGAAGCCAACATGGCTGAGTATGAAAGACAGAAGAAAATGGCTATGGAAGGTGGAGAAAGCACGACTGCTTCAGCTCCCGCTCCAGCAATGTCGTCTTCAACGTCAGGGGATTTATATCCACCAAACGCACGTCCAGGTGAGTGTTATGCACGTATGTTGATTCCTGGTGAATCACGCACGATTACTGAAAAAGTAATCAAGAAAGAAGCCTCTGAAAGAGTTGAAATTGTTCCTGCAACATATAAGACCGTTACAAAGCGTGTTTTAGTTAAGCCTGAAACTACCAAGCTTGTTTCTGTTCCTGCTAAATATGGAACTAAATCTGAAAAGATCCAGATTTCTGAAGCCACTACAGTATGGAAGAAAGGCGCGGGTACTATGGCTGCGGGTGCAGGCACAGGTGCTGCAGGTGGTTCAAGTGCTGCTGCAATAGTGGATCGTTTTGGTAACCAAAAAATTGTTGGTTCACGTGTGACAGATACTGGTGAGCTAATGTGTTTAGTTGAAGTTCCTGCTCAATACAGAACGGTTACACGAACTGTTCTTGTTAGCCCAGCAAGCACTAAGACGGTAACGTCTCCAGCAGTATATAAGACTGTTGAAGTTACTGAGCTAGTAACAGCTGCACAAGAAAAGCGCATTGCAATTCCTGAGGAATATGGAACAGTAACGCGTACTGAGCAAGTACGTGGTGAGCAGCTAACATGGGTGCCTGTTTTATGCCAAGTGAATATGACTACAGGCAATGTAACTACATTACAAAGCGCGCTTAAAAGAAACGGCTGCTATACGTGTAATGTTGATGGTGTAATGGGACCTTGTACTTTCCGTGGAGCACAATGCTACGCGAAGAAGAAAGGCCTACCATACGGTACTAACTTTGTTACTGTAGAAACCATTAGAGCACTTGGTCTTAAGTTCTAAGTAGCGGCAAAACATTAGATTATTCCAAATCTAATTTGTAGTAAGTAAAACGCCACACTTTTGTGTGGCGTTTTTCGTTATAGGATCCAGTCTTTTTTGTGCTAAGTGGTGTAAATTGATCTGCAACTGGTCTGCCCAATCAAGCACTTAGTATCGAACTTGATTTAATAATTCATGAATTAGGATTATTATCTATGGTCGTATAGTGGAATCAAATAAGAATATTACCTGACCACTATAATTTATCTCTTAATGCCTCTTTTCATACATGAAAATACAAATAATTTCTGATGTCCATCTAGAGTTTGGCGGCTTTGATTTTGCTGATCAAGATTGTGACGTGTTGATCGCGGCCGGGGATATTGGTGTAGGGCTGGAGGGTTTAGAATGGTTACAAACACTTGATAAGCCAGTGATCTATGTGGCAGGCAATCATGAATATTGGGGCTATGATATTAATGAGTTGCAAGATGAGCTCATAGGTATGAGCAAAGGTAGTAACGTACGATATTTAGAAAAGAAGAGTGTGGTTATTGATGGGGTTCGGTTTCTGGGCTGTACCATGTGGACGGACTTTAATGAATGTGATGATGAAGAGATGATGGCTGATTTACAAAGTATCATGAATGATTTTCGTTATGTTTCAGTAGATAAAGCCACGATTACTCCAGGCCATCTCATCAAAATCAATCAGAATAGTAAGAAGTGGTTGGTTCGTGAATTGGCTAAAAAACATGATGGTCCTACGGTGGTGGTTACACACCATGCCCCAACTAAAAAGAGCTGGGCAGGTGACCCTGATGATTATTTGAAATTTGCTTACTGTAATCAACTAGAGTCTGTGCTTAAAGATAATCAAATTGATTTGTGGGCCCATGGGCATATTCATCATGCGAGTGATTATACAAAGCATGGTGTACGTGTGGTATGCAATCCTCGTGGGTATAAAGGTCATCAAATAGTGGAAGAATTTGATGCAAAGAAAATGTTTAAAATATAAGTTGTTCATGTAATTATAGAATTATGGCATCAAAAAATATTTTTAAAGTTAGCTTTTATAATCAGGGCAATGTTTATGAAATGTATGCAAGCAAAGTCTATCAATCTGACTTACATGGTTTCATTACCATAGAAGAGCTGAAGTTTGATGAACATAGTAGTGTGGTTGTGGACCCGGGTGAAGAAAAGCTTAAGACAGAATTTAGCCACGTAAAGAGATTTTTTGTGCCAATGCATTCAATTATTCGTATCGATGAAGTTGAAAAGCAAGGTGTTGCTAAAATATCTGAGGTGAGTGATAAAGTTGCTCAATTTCCGTCACATATCTATAACCAGAGTCCTGGTAACGATAAAGACAATCATTCCTAATATGTAGGTGTGGCGCAAACTTCTTGCGCCATTCTTATAATGATCTGCTAGTATTTAATACAGTTAATGTGGAGAGATGACAGAGTGGTCGAATGTGCTCGCTTGGAAAGCGTGTGTGTCCTAATACGGCACCGAGGGTTCGAATCCCTCTCTCTCCGCCATTTTATACACCTCGTATTTTTTAGCTGATTATTTTTACTTCTCGTCGGTGGTTGCGAATAATACTGGATATCGCAGGTAAGATTTCTTAATCATTCGTTATGAAGCAATATCAATTAGGTGCAATTACCCATGCTAAGTTATATGTGGAGATAGTGTGAAAGCTGATCTTAAGAAATATAAAAACTATACAATTTTGTATAAAACAAAAGAGTCTGATTCTGGAGAATATGTTCCGGTGGCGACACTTTTCAAGTCTGGAGAAGATGCGGTAACACTTGATATAAAGAAAACGTTTGCGGATCGAAATGAAGCACTTTCATTTGCTTTGGGTGCTGCTGAGGCAACCGTAGATGCCAAAGTAGAGGGCAAAAAGCCAGACTTTACGTTGCTTGTAAGTGAGCAGTTAACTTAATTTAGTATGGTTATCATATTTTAAAAAATATAATTATGTGTTGACGGCTATTTTATTAGATGTATTTACGAAAATACTTTGGCCCCTTCTTGTTAAGTTAAGTGTTATTTGATCAAGTCCATTTGTTTGGTAATACTATAATGCATCATGATAAATCTGATGTTTCCCCATAATATTGAGCGGCGATATAATACACTTACTCATAAATTAGTTGCATAGTTTTTTGATGTCTCAGTTGATATTTTTGTATGTTACATTTCTGGATAAAATTATTCGCAACAGAATTTATTGAGTAGTATTATCTATTCAGTTACATAAAGATTCTGTTTTAATTCTCTCTGTAGTTTTTTTGTTGGGATTGTACATAATATGAGTTTTATGGATTTAGCTACTTCGGTGGAAGGCTGTGCCAAAGACTCAACAAATTGGCAAGAAGTAAGAAAGGATATATTGAATAGACATGCAAAGGCATCCACAGTTGAAGAATTTATCACCCTGTTATCACTGCATAAAATGCTTATGGATAATGTTATCCAGCAGATAAGAGCTAAAAATGAGAATGATGTAATTGTAGAGATTGGAAATCACGACTATAACCAGATGTTAATGCGTGAATGTATAATTGGTGACAGTATTTGTGTAGATACACTTTATGAATTAACACAACGTGAATTAGATGCTGGAAGACTTGATTCATCTGACGCTTTAATGAAACTAGCCGTTGAAGCAGTAGCTAAGCCGCACTATTCTCGAGAGCAGCTATTAAGGCAGGAAAGTGTATTAAATAACATCAAAAATAAACCAAGCTTGAATGGTTTGTTATCAAGGTTGTTAAGAAGAAGTGATGTGTGATGTGTTTAGTTTGTATCGCTGTAGTATAAATAGCCACCTAAGACTTAATGTGATAAACCTTTAATGTAGCTCGATTTTTTGTGCGACTAATTCTTCTCTTAATGAATCAAGGTTATCTTCTAGTATTGGTAAAGTAGTATTTTTAAATTCTATAATTCTTTCATCAAATTTATTGGCTATATAAACAGTGTCATTAGTTGGGCCTCTTTTGCCTAATTTTTCTAGAACAAGGCCTGAATATTTATAAAATTTGGCTACTCCAGCTAATATTTCAGGAGGTGTAGTTATTAGCGCTGGTGAAGATTTAAGAGACTCCCAGACAAAATATTCTGGATGGTTTTGCCATTGGCTGTTTTCACTATAGCCACTTTTGCCATCACGATAGTTTTTAATAATTTCTTCATACACATTTATATTATGTTCTAGCTCATTATGAAGGGAGGTTCGAACATAGTAACTATCTCGGTCTGCTCTTACGGATTCAAACTGTATAGCGGTTTCTAGTGCTGCATGTGCAGCCAAATACACCCCTAATACGGTAGAAAACACCACAAAAAAGTTACCAATCCAAAATTCCCAATTAGCCTTACCAATTCGTGCTTTAGTTCTGGTAAAAATTCTTCGTGGTGAGAGTATTGCAAGTAACGACATATATCCTCCTTCATATGTAGGGATAATATTTTATATCCAAATATAGATTCTTGTTCACACTTTAATCAATATTTGTCATGTTTTAATACGATGAACTGTAAGTTATAGTCTTGCTGCGGCCTGTGTCAGTGCCCATGTGACGAAATACTGTGAACCCCGCCAGGCCCGG
>CAZFEP010000058.1:0-12964 GCA_964517365.1 uncultured Thiotrichales bacterium
TTTTCAAATAAAAGCACTGATAAAGTAACTACTTAAGTAACCCGTGTTCAAATAACAAGTTCAATTACAAGGATGTAAGAACGTGAATACTCATACCAATCGACGATCCGGCGAGGATCGTAGAGTCGCCAACCTGAATGTGAATTTTCCTTTACGCGATAGCCAAGGGATTATTGTAGCTAAAGATCGTCGTAGTAGTTGCGACAGAAGAACAGATGGTTTGGAACTTACCGAAACTAATCTTTCACAAAAAGTTTTTCAGGCAATATATAAAAAATATCTGCCACTTGACTCATGATGATGAAAAGGTTCGGTTTACTGTTACTCAGTTTGCTTAGTTTATCTTTCTTGACCAGCATTTGTTTTGCTTCAGAGGATAACAAAGATATTGCGCCTATTTTACAACTTGAACCCATAGAAGTGGTCCTATTATGTCCTGCAGGAAGTCAGCATGAAGGTGAACTTATTCCTAATTGGGTGGCCAATGATGAAGCAGCGGAATTCTTTTGTAATGATGCTGAAGAGAAAGAAATTGCTGAATAATTAAATTTTATTAACCCATTGCGTCGCAAGGTCACCAATTATGGGTAACTTGAACTTCTCTCCTTGATAAGCTTTCACCATCAGAATCACCCAGAGCGCGATCGTTGCGATATGGATAATCGAACCAAAAAAAGAAAAATAAAAGAACGCCCAACCTGCGAATATACTCAGTATAGTAAGCGCTCCAAAAGTAATGATGGATTGCATAGCATGAAACCTTACAAACTCATCATTTTTTTCGATAAGAATTACGGCTAACCCACTTATCCATCCAAGCGCATAAGCAATGAGAGCAGAAATATTTTTATCTAAACCTAAAGCCGTTTTTGACATCGTGTTACTCTATAAAATTTACGTAATTAAGTGTAAATGTAAATTAAGTTGATTACTTTTACTGAATGTTTAAATCAAAAATTTTAATTGTCCAGCACAAACCAAGGACATTACAAAGCATTAACGCATTTAACCCTTCCCCGTCACTTTACCTATCGCGCAACTTACCACAGAGGTAGCCTTAGCTTTAAGGCGATTCGCACCTGCTGAGCCGGTTTGAGGATAACCCAACTTTGTAAGCTTTTCGATTAGCACCTGCTTAATATTAGCCTGAGGGTTACCTTCAGGAATAGCTTGTACAGATTCCTCGGTAGTCACGATGACTTGCTTATCCTCGACTTTTACAAGTACATCTACCACTCCCTCAATGCCTTTCAGCTTGGAAGTAATTGTATTTGAACACCCACCGCATCGAATGTTTTCAACTTGAAAATTATATTGCATATGTTTTTCCTAACTATTACAGATTAATTAACCATGCCTGATTAAATTAATGATTTTAGATATCTTCACTGCCTAGTCATCTCATGCAACAAATTTCCACCTTTTCCTGCAGCATCCTTCCACAATTCCTTTAGTCGTTTATCACGTCCACATGAAAAACGATAATATTTATACCGTACTGGATTTTTTTGGTAATAGTCCTGATGGTAATCTTCTGCAGGATAAAATGTCTGTGCAGCTTCTATTACAGTGACAACTTCTTCCTTAAACAAATTTGCATCTATTAATTCTTTTTTAGAATTTTCCGCTAATGTCTTTTGCTCATCATTTGTGTAAAAAATTGCAGTGCGATAACTTTTCCCTTTATCGCAGAACTGCCCATTAGCATCAAGTGGGTCGATGTTATGCCAAAAAACATTTAATAAGGTTGCATAATTCACTTTTGATGGATCGTAGGTTACTTGCAATGCTTCGTAATGTCCGGTGGTATCTGAAGATACTTTTTTATAAGTTGGGTCCTGTGTGTGTCCACCGGTATAACCCGAAATAGTTGATATAACACCATCTAACGTATCGAATGGTGGTTCCATGCACCAAAAACATCCACCTGCAAATAACGCGACTGCAGAAGACTGCTCCTGCTTTGCTGACACTTCAAAATTATCTGACAACATCCCGCTCGCTACAATTACCAGCGCTAAGCCAAGTATGGCTCTACGATAATTCTTGGAAATATATTTCATCTTTTTCTCTAGAGTGATGTTGTATTGAATACTAATTAAGACAACGTGATTCGAATTAATCTTACATTTAGACCTAAAATAATAGGCTTTTATCTCCATATTTTTAGATATTTTCAGTAATTGCTGTTAATTTGTCACCAACACATCGATAACTTCGCTTAAATTCTAAAAATGTGCATAAAATATAAAATATTATCTGGATTTAAGCATTTTTTAGTGTACACTCGCTAAAACGTTAAGATACTTGCAAGATAACAGCAATTACCAGCAATTTTTAACACTTTATGCATAAATTACTACTATTAAACGGCCCAAATCTTAATTTGCTCGGTAAACGTGAGCCTGAAGTATATGGATATGAAACGCTCGCAGACGTAATAACCCGGGCACAAGTTACAGCCGAGACGAATGGCAGTTCATTACAAGACTTTCAAAGCAACGCCGAACATGAATTAATCAATCGCATTCACCAGGCTAAAGAGGAAAGCATTGATATGATCATTTTTAATCCTGGTGCATTCACTCACACCAGCATTGCTCTGCGAGATGCGCTACTGGGAGTAAATATTCCCTTTATTGAACTGCATTTATCAAATGTATTTGCGCGTGAAGAATTTCGACAGCATTCTTATTTGTCTGATATTGCCGTTGGCGTGATATCTGGCATGGGTGCTAAAGGTTATGAGCTCGCTGTTGAAGCTGCTCAAGATAAGTTAACAACTAAATAAACAAACTGAAAGCTTTGTTGCAACATTACTGAAAAGTTAAACACATAAGAGTTAATCATGGATATACGTAAAGTAAAAAAATTAATCGAATTGCTTGATGAATCCGGTGTAGCCGAAATAGAAATCAAGGAAGGTGAAGAATCTGTGCGCATTAGTCGCAACGTGGCACAAAATCAGGTGATGCAGCAGCCTATGCAGATGGCCGCTCCTATTGCGGCGGCACCTGCAATTGCGGCAGAAGCAGCACCGACAGCTGAAGCTATAGATAGCGTGCCAAGTGGACACAGTGTGAAGTCTCCTATGGTAGGCACCTTTTATGAAGCCCCAGCACCAGGACAAGCTTCTTTTGTTGAAGTAGGGAAGTCTGTAAAAGAAGGCGAAACACTTTGCATCATTGAAGCCATGAAAATGCTCAACCAAATTGAAGCTGACAAATCTGGCGTCATTAAATCAATACTTGTAGAAAATGCTCAGCCAGTAGAATTTGGCCAAGCCTTATTTATCATAGAATAATTACAAGATTTACATAACCAAACCAAAAAATAAATTCTTATGCTTGAAAAAGTTGTAATAGCCAATCGTGGTGAAATTGCATTGCGTATTTTACGCGCCTGTCGTGACATGGACATTAAAACGGTGGCCGTTCACTCCGAAGCAGATCGAGACTTAATGCATGTGGGTATGGCTGATGAATCAGTTTGTATCGGACCTGCCTCCTCATTGGATAGTTACTTAAACATCCCGGCCATCATTAGTGCAGCAGAAGTAACCGACGCTACCGCTATACATCCAGGCTACGGTTTCTTATCTGAAAATGCAGAGTTTGCAGAAGTCGTGGAATCAAGCGGCTTTGTTTTTATTGGCCCCAAGTCTGAAACCATTCATATGATGGGCGACAAAATTGCTGCCAAAAAAGCAATGGAAAAAGCCGGTGTGCCCTGTGTACCAGGCACTAATGAATCACTTAGTGACGACATGGATCGAGCCAAAGAGATTGCCCGTGAGATTGGCTACCCGGTGATGGTGAAAGCCGCTGGTGGCGGTGGCGGGCGAGGCATGCGTGTGGTCGAAGCAGAAGAAGACCTGGTTGAGGCCATCTCTGTAACCCGCAATGAAGCGGGCGCTGCATTCAATGATGATCGTTTATTTATAGAAAAGTTTTTACAAGACCCGCGTCATGTTGAGTTCCAAGTGCTAGCAGACCAACATGGCAATGCGATTCATTTATGCGAACGTGATTGTTCAATGCAACGTCGCAACCAAAAGGTAATTGAAGAAGCCCCAGCCTTTGGTATTACTCCCGAACAACGCGAAAGAATTGGTAACAGCATTACAGAAGCTTGCCGACAAATTAACTACCGTGGTGCCGGTACATTCGAATTCCTATACGCTAATGGCGAATTCTATTTCATTGAGATGAATACCCGTGTTCAGGTTGAACATCCGGTAACAGAAATGATTACAGGTATTGATATTGTAAAGCAGCAACTACTGATAGCTGCAGGCGAAAAGCTTGCATTCAAACAAGATGACATCAAAATTCGTGGTCATGCGATCGAGTGTCGCATCAACGCAGAAGACCCCTACACTTTTCTACCTTGCCCAGGCAAGGTTACACATTTCCATTGTCCGGGTGGACCCGGTATTCGCGTAGACACTCATTTGTACAACGGCTATAGCGTACCGCCCTACTATGATTCAATGATTGGTAAATTACTCTCTATCGGACATAGTCGAGAAGGTGCGATGACAAGAATGCGTGGCGCACTTCATGAAATTGTTATTGACGGTATCGTCACTAACATTCCACTGTTACAAGACCTGATGGTAGACGACGTGTATGTTAACGAACAACACAACATTCACTACCTTGAATCTAAACTTTCTTCGTAAGCTCTTCTTTCATACTACTAGTAACACTTCATTGTGTTTGAAGTAAGTGTCCGTCTACTGCGACACCAATACCTTGCGGCCGAGATCTTACTTGATGAGCTAGGTGCAGTTTCAATTAGTGTAGTTGATGCCGAAGATGATCCAATTTTTATTGAAGAAGTAGATGAAACACCACTTTGGCAACACTTAACGCTAACGGCTTTGTTTACAGAAGACATTGCATTAGCAACATTACAGGAACCAATTGAAAGTGCCTTAGCCGCACCGGTCGAGCTTATCAAGCAGGCGGTGCAAGACCAGGATTGGCAAAAAAAGTGGATGCAAAACTTACAACCTATTCAATTTAGTGAACGTTTATGGGTTTGCCCAAGTTGGCTCACGCACCCCGACCCCTTTGCGATCAATATACAACTTGACCCTGGCTTAGCTTTTGGCACCGGCACACATCCCACCACAGAGCTTTGCTTACAATGGTTAGCTAATTGTCCGTTACAACATAAAACGGTATTGGATTTTGGCTGTGGCTCAGGAATTCTTGCAATCGCTGCATACTTCCTCGGGGCTAAAGACATAATGGCTATAGACCATGATCCTCAAGCTATACAAGCTGCACGCTACAATGCTAAAAAAAATAATATAGATAATCAGGTGTTGCACACAATCTTGGCGGACAGCCCGCCTGCGAAGACCTATGATGTTATTATTGCGAATGTATTACTTTTACCCTTACTTCAGTTCAGTGATACTTTTGCAAAAGCCATGTCGCCTACAAGCAAAATAATATTATCCGGTATACTGGATCTACAACTTGAGCAAATGAGACAAGTTTATGAACCTACTTTTACGTTTGATATGATTCACTCAAAAAATGAATGGTTATTAATTGAAGCCAGTCTGAATTAACATTCAAGTTAATCCATCTAGTACTGGTTTTTTATTTAACAATGTATACCAAGTGCCCAGAATGTCGTGCTGTATTCCGTGTCACTACGGAACAACTGCAAATGGCCGATGGATTAGTACGCTGTGGCATATGCGATGGTGTTTTTAATGGAAAAGAACACATTGAAGAAAACCATGACCCCAACGCAGTCACAGAGGGTTGGCAACCTAGAATTGATAAAGAAATTAATGAAGACCTAACTGATGATCTACAAGATGATTTGCGAGATGAATTAGTAAACGATCTAGGAAAGGGCCCGAATGAAGAAACGAATGAAGACCTAAGAAATGGCCATGGGCCAGATCATACAGCTGATGATTTTTCTGACCTTGAACTCGAAGCCGAACCCGAAACTAACTATGAATATGAAGACGAACAACAACATGATGATGACGCATTAACCGATGCAGAAAGAGTGCCAACGGTTATTCGTGATGACTTTGGTAGCAATATCCTATCCAAAACAAATAGCCCTATAGAAATTGCAGTTTTTACCTTGGGCGCCATTGCCTTAGCTATTTTTTTCTTAGGGCAAATTAGTTATTGGCAAAACATTGAGGTCCTTCCTCGTACTTGGGTAAATAACTTTTGCAACATTGCGGGTTGCGGTGAAAACAAAACAAGAGATGTCACTGCGATCAAAATGCTCAACCGAAATATTTATTCACATCCAAATGAAAAGGACGCTCTGATGATAACTACGTCATTTGTAAATCAGAGCCCGTCCGCACAGACCTTTCCGATCTTAGCCATCACATTATTAGACACTCAAGGCCAAATGGTTGCCGTGCGTCACTTTAGCCCAAAAGACTACCTTGTTAATAAATCACTTGCAGATACACTTATGCCTCCTAATCAACCGATAGGCGCACGCCTAGAAGTATTGGATCCGGGCAATAAAGTTATCGCATATGAATTTGAGTTCCTCTAAAGAAGCATTGAGCTATAAGCCCTTGAAAATTGGGCCCTATACACTTTCTAGCAACGTTTTACTTGCACCTATGGCGGGGATTTCAGATCGTGTGTATCGAAAAATATGCATGCAACAAGGCGCCGGTGCAACCGTTGCTGAAATGCTGACTTCTGATGTTGCGCAATGGAACAGTAACAAAAGCTCACAACGCATTATAAAACCTGACGACCCAGAACCACGCATTGTTCAGATATCGGGAACAGAGCCAAACATTATGGCCACTGCAGCTAAACTTTGTGTGGATAAAGGCGCACAAATTATTGATATCAATATGGGGTGTCCTGCTAAAAAAGTTTGTAAAAGTAACGCGGGCTCTGCGTTATTAGCAGACGAGAAGAATGTCGAAAATATTTTAGAGGCGGTAGTTAATGCAGTAGATGCGCCAGTTACGCTAAAGATTAGAACGGGTTTAACTCCAGAAAACAGAAACGCAATAAACATTGCAAAAATTGCAGAATCTGCTGGCATACAATCTCTTGCCATACATGGGCGTACACGTCAATGCATGTATAACGGCAATGCTGAATACAACACAATAAAATTAGTAAAAAATATTGTGTCCATTCCTGTTGTTGCAAACGGTGATATTAATTCTCCACAAACTGCAAAAAAGGTCTTGGCTTTTACTGGAGCAAATGCGATTATGATTGGAAGAGCGGCGCAAGGTAATCCTTGGATATTTAATCAAGTTAATTGCCTGTTGCAAAATAAAAAGACGCTGCCCACACCCTCATTGGAAGAAATCGAAAGCGTAGTGATGACTCATATTATCGGGTTGCACTCGCATTATGGAAATAAGGTGGGTGTACGTGTTGCTCGAAAACATATCACATGGTACTTAAAAAAATATAAAGGCTATGCGATATTTAAAGACAGGTTGTTGAAAGCAGAATGCCCACAACAACAACAAAAACATTTAGTACAATTCTTTAAATATTTGCGTACAAACATAACGGAGTTAGCCGCATGAATGCATCATTTTCTACAGCACAAGTAACAAACTTACATCAGGAACGTCGCAAACAACCATTGCGCGATAATGTAAAAAATTCTTTACGCCTATACTTAAACTCTCTAAGTGGTCATGAGCCTGAAGAGCTGTACAAGATGTTCACTGAAGAAGTTGAACGCCCACTTCTAGAATCTGTAATGGAATATTGCAATGGCAACCAAACCAAAGCTGCAAGATGCCTTGGACTAAATCGCGGAACTCTTCGCAAAAAACTTAAGCAATATGGCTTAAACTAAAAACAAGCAAAACATACTTTAGATTTTTTTGGCAAACCCTTTTTTTGGCAAACCCTGGGCTACAAACTGTAAGACGTGCCTTAATCAGCGTTTCTGATAAAACAGGTGTAGTTGAATTTGCTCGTGAGTTAAGCAAATTAAAAATCGAGCTACTCTCTACGGGTGGCACTGCAAAGTTATTGAGTGAAAACGGAATTTCTGTAACAGAAGTTTCTGATCACACCGGTTTTCCAGAAATTATGGATGGCCGAGTAAAAACATTGCATCCCAAAATACATGGCGGCATTCTTGGTCGTCGCGGACAGGACGACGATGTCATGCAACAACATGACATCGCGCCTATCGACTTAGTGGTTATCAACTTGTATCCCTTCGCTGCGACCGTAGCAAACCCTGATTGCACTTTGGACAATGCAATAGAGAATATAGACATTGGTGGGCCGACTATGTTGCGGGCGGCAGCTAAGAATAATAAGTATGTTGCTGTGGTCGTTAATCCGGCGGATTATGCTAGGGTTTTAGAAAAACTAGATGCAAATCATTGCGGCTTAGATGACGACACACGTTTTGATCTTGCGGTTAAAACTTTTGAGCATACATCTCAATATGACGGAATGATTGCTAATTATTTGGGTAAAAAATTACCTGACAGTGACACAACTTTCCCACGCACATTAAATTTACAGTTTCAACAATCTCAAGTATTACGATACGGTGAAAACCCTCATCAACGAGGCGCCTTTTATGTCGAAGAAGGTGTGCTTGAGCCGAGTATTGCAACCTCAAAAATTATTCAAGGTAAAGCGCTTTCATATAATAATGTTGCAGACACCGATGCAGCGTTAGAATGTGTGCGTCAATTTTCGACTCCTGCATGTGTCATCGTAAAGCACGCAAACCCATGTGGAGTTGCGACAGCAGATAACCTATTGCAAGCCTATGAACTTGCCTACCAAACAGATCCTACTTCTGCATTTGGGGGCATCATTGCCTTTAATCACTCATTAGATGCTGAGACTGCAAAAACCATAATTGATCGTCAATTTGTAGAAGTCTTAATTGCACCTACTATTCCTGAAGATACACGCAAAGTGTTAAGTGAGAAAAAAAATGTACGCGTGCTCGAGTGTGGTGCTTGGCAAGGAACCATTGACTCATTTGACTATAAACGAGTCTTGGGTGGTTTGTTAGTACAAGATCGTGACTTAGGAGTTATCACCAAGAATGACTTAAAGGTTGTCTCTAAACGAACACCGACTGAACAAGAACTTATTGATATGTTATTTGCTTGGAAGGTTGTAAAGTTTGTTAAGTCTAATGCAATCGTCTACGTTCGCAATCAACAAACCATAGGTGTCGGTGCAGGACAAATGAGCCGTGTCTATTCTGCACGTATTGCAGCAATTAAAGCCCAAGACGTTGATTTAAACGTTGCAGGTTCGGTTATGGCTTCTGATGCATTTTTCCCTTTTAGGGATGCCATTGATTCAGCACATGAAAATGGTATTACTTCGATCATTCATCCAGGTGGTTCAATAAATGATAAAGAGGTGATTGAAGCGGTAGATGAACTTGGCATGGCTATGGTTCTGACTAACATGCGACATTTCCGCCACTAATTTGAACTGATCTTTTATCCGATTACTTATTATTTTATTATTTTGTTGCAATCATTCGCACGTCTAATAATTACCCATAAGAGAACCCCCTTCCTTGCTCAAGTTGCACCTAATACTTGAACAAAATCTCTAGCTCAAAAACATCATAAGCAGACTTAGAGATTTAAAATTCCACATGGCGCTACTTACTCAAATTATCAGCATCATGTTTCCGATTGTTGCGATTATTGCCTTAGGTGTTTTCCTAGGACGAAGCACTAAAATAGATATGAGCACTGCAAACCATCTAAACCTTGATGTGTTTGTTCCTGCATTAGTATTTGCCTCGCTAAGTGACAAATCCTTTTCACTAACGCCTCACATATCACTCGCTTCTGCAGGATTGATTATTGTATTGCTGGCAGGCGTAATAGCTTTTTTTATTAGTAAAACTACACACTACTCATTTCGCACCATTGCACCTACCTTAATGTTTCATAATGCTGGCAATGTCGGATTACCGATCATGAGCCTGGCTTTTGGACAGCCTGGACTGGTAACTGGCCTAGTTCTATTTTTAGTCGGTAACCTGACCCACTACGGATTAGGAACTTATATCCTAAGCTCTGGGCAAGGGGTTAGTATTTTACTTCGACAAACTGTAATTTGGGCAGCTGTGATTGCCCTAGCTATTAATGCTTCATCCTTCGTTATACCTGAAAGCGTTATGTTACCGATCACAATGTTAGGCCAAATTGCTATTCCTTTGATGTTATTTTCATTGGGAGTACGCATTGCATCGATAGATTTACAAGAATGGAAAGCAGGTATGTTATTTGGCATTCTGGCTCCTGCAATAGGCTTTAGCATAGCTTTCATTTTAGTACTATCCTATGACTTTTCTGCAGTACAAGCTGGATCACTATTACTTTTCGGGACGTTACCTCCTGCTGTAATGAATTTTCTATTTGCGGAACGGTTTAATCAAGAGCCCAAAACAGTCGCCTCCATAGTGCTGTTAGGTAATCTATTCGCTATGATTACATTACCCCTAGCACTTGCATATGTGCTAACTAATTTTACCTAAATAAACTAAATTGGTTTTATAGCTATGAAAATATTAGTCATTGGTGGCGGTGGCCGCGAACATGCTCTGGCTTGGAAATTAAGTCAATCACCTGTGGTCACAAAAATTTATGTGGCACCAGGTAATGCTGGCACTGCTGAAGAACCCAAAACTGAAAACGTTCCCATTCAAGCTGAAGCTATTGAAGAACTTAAATCTTTTGCCTTACAGGAAAAAATTGATTTAACCATAGTAGGCCCAGAAGCCCCTTTGGTAGCAGGTATCGTTGACCTATTTAATGAATCATCACTTGCTATTTTTGGTCCCACCGCAGTCACCGCACAACTAGAAGGTTCAAAAGCATTTGCTAAACAATTTATGCAACAGAATGGCATCCCCACCGGAGCGTATGCTGTGTTTACAAATTTTCAAGAAGCACAAGAATATATTGAATCTCAATCTTTCCCACTGGTCATCAAAGCGGATGGTTTAGCTGCAGGCAAAGGTGTTGTGATTGCCCAATCAAAACAAGAAGCCATACAATGCGCCCAGCACATGCTTAGTGGCTCCAGTTTTGGCAATGCAGGTCATCGCATTGTAGTGGAAGAATTTATTCAGGGAGAAGAAGCAAGCTTTATTTGCATGGTAGATGGCAAACATATTTTGCCTTTGGCTAGCTCTCAAGATCATAAGGCACGTGATGAAGGAGACAAAGGTCCAAACACTGGGGGCATGGGTGCTTACTCTCCTGCACCTATTGTTGACGACAGCATGCATCAGAAAATATTAGATCAAGTCATTGCTCCAGTGGTAAAAGGGTTTGCAAAACTAGGTACGCCTTATAGTGGGTTTTTATATGCTGGGGTAATGATTGATAAAAACTTAACTCCAATGGTTCTGGAGTTCAATTGCCGTTTTGGAGATCCAGAAACGCAACCGATACTGATGCGCATGCAATCTGATTTAGCTAAATTGTGCCAAGCTGCGGTTAATAAAGAATTAGACCAACACACTATCAAGTGGGATTCACGTTCTGCATTGGGTGTTGTGCTTGCTGCTGGCGGATATCCCGAAAGTTATGACAAAGGTGAAGTGATTCATGGTTTACCCATAGAGTCAGAAACGCAAAAAGTATTTCACGCGGGCACTAAAGTAGAGGACCAGCAGATTGTTACTAACGGCGGAAGAGTTTTGTGTGCAACTGCACTGGGTAATAACATACTTGAAGCTCAAAAAAATGCTTATGCTCTAACCAAACAAATAAGCTGGTCAAAAATGTTTTATCGAGATGATATTGGTTATCGCGCGATTAACACTATTAGTTGAGTAAACACTCAAGTAATTTATTACTTGCCTTGCCTTGCCTTCCCTGCATTGCATTTAAAAATAGTTACTAATAAAAACATAACATAGCTTTTGTTATTAGTTTTAATTATTAGACTCATTCCAAGTATTGAAATTTTCTGTTCAACTTCACATTTTGTAATAATAAATCCTACTAATGATTAATTTGGTTGTTGTTATATTGACAGTTAAGTTAATAAGCCTATATTGTCGAAACAATAGTTAATCATTACAATTAAAATAATTAATAATAGTTGATTGACCATTCAATAATATTATTTCAATAACTGGCAAACTGACTAAAGCCAGGAAGGGATTTGCTATGGGGCGGCAACCAGCTTTTGAAAAGATTGATGTGATTGAACGCGCATCGGAAGTTTTTGTGCGCAATGGTTTCAGACGTACAACTATAAAAGACATCACCCAAGCCACCGGCTTGCAACCTGGCAGCATCTATTCAGCATTTCAAAACAAGTCAGGCTTATATACTGAAGTTATTGAGTACTGCACAAAACGCCAAACCTCTTTTTTAAGTGTGTGTGAAGAACAGCAAGGCACATACCTTGATGCATTAAAAGTTTTTTTTAAAATGTCTAGTGAGAGCTCTATAGATGGAACGGCTAGTGCGGCACACTGCTTATTAGTCTATGGGGCATTTGAAATACCAAAAGATGAAAAAGAGTTACGCTATTACGTGCAACTAAAACTACAAGAAATAGAATCAGGCATTTACGCTCTGTTGGTTAAAGCTCAACAAAATAACGAGATAATATGCGAAGAAGATCCTGTTGAACTCGCAAGATTTTTGATGACCTTATTATTTGGTCATCGAGTATTAGCACAATTGCATACTAGTGCTGATACAGTAGATAAAACGATTGATAGAATATTTAAGTTTTTAGAAAACAGTAACAAAACATAAAATATCTAAGTCCAGATTAAGCTCTCTTCATCGCTGCAAAAAACTCTTCATTAGTCTTCGATGATTGCATTCGAGCGAGCATAAAATCAATCGATTCAATCTCGTCCATTGGATGCAAGAACTTACGCAATACCCAGATTTTTGCTAATTCATCTTTATCTGTAATCAGTTCTTCACGGCGTGTGC
>CAZFEP010000059.1:0-12957 GCA_964517365.1 uncultured Thiotrichales bacterium
ATGATAAACCGATTAATTGCGACGTTTATCCGAAACAGATTGCCTTCAATGCCTTACCCCATATAGATAAGTTCATGGATAACGGCTACACCAAAGAAGAAATGAAAATGGTCTGGGAAACTCAGAAAATAATGGAAGATGACTCAATTTTGGTTAATCCGACCACGGTGAGAATTCCGGTGAAATATGGTCATTCTGAGGCGGTCCATATTGAATTAAAACAGAAATTGTCTGCTAAACAAGCACGTGAGTTGCTCACTGCAGCGCCTGGTATTGAAGTGGTAGATGAGCATCATGATGGGGGTTATCCGACGGCTGTTACAGAGGCAGAAGGCACAGATCCCGTATATGTAGGGCGTATTCGTGAGGATATCTCACATCCTCGTGGGCTTAATATGTGGGTAGTCAGTGACAACCTCAGGAAGGGTGCTGCATTGAACAGCATTCAGATTGCTGAAGTTTTGATAAAAAACCATATTTAATTTATAGTTGCCACGTGAATTAATTCGATAACTCAAAGATATTCTTAGAGTTTTTGATTTCTTTGATGAATAAAAAACAAACAATCTTTTATGCATATAACGCAATCAAGGTGGAGCACAAAAATGGTGCGTAAATCATCTGTACATATACTTCTAATATCTTTCTTATTGATATTGCCGGGACAATTATTATCGCTTGGTTTAGGTGAGATTGAAGTGGACTCAGCGCTGAATCAACCGCTGAACGCACAAATTGGATTAATATCAGCGCGTGCTGATGAGCTAGAGGAAATGCGTGTAGAGCTTGCGCCAGCAAATGTTTTTGATCGCGTAGGTGTTCCAAGACCTTATTTTTTAACACAACTTAAATTTACCCCGGTTTCTCTGCCGGGTGGCGGAACCGCAATTCGGGTGACATCAAAAGACCCGGTACGTGAACCGTTTTTAACTTTTTTGGTTGAGGTTACTTGGCCTAAAGGTAGATTGTTAAGAGAATATACCGTACTGCTTGATCCACCAGAATTTGCGCAACAACGAGCGCCACAAATCGCAACACCCGTAACAACACCAGTAATACAAGATCAAGTTGTTGAAGCTGAGCCAGTTGCAGTGCCCCAGGTTGTAACACCAACAGAAGTGGTGACTGCAGAACAAACCACTGATGTTGAAGCTGTAAGAGAGCAACTGGATCGTGAATTAGGATTAAATGGTAGCGCGTCGGAAGCAACAACAGAGATCGTTGATGATGTAGTCGAAACAGTTGCTACGCCGATTGCAGAAGAACCTGTCGTAAATGAACCGGCCGCAGATGTAATAGAAGACGCGGTGGTTGAGTCAGTAGTTGAATCTACTAGAGTTTATGATGTTGCAGATGACGTAATTATTCCTGAAGATATCCCTGGTAATGAGGGTGTAATAAGTTCTGGTGGCGAGGCTGTAGTGAGCAGTGACGTCGTTGATGCAGATGTAATTGAAGCAGAAGTAATAGCTGAGTCTGAAGTGTATACAGAGTCATCGGTTACCGCCGGTGAGCATGTTGTAGTGGGTGGAGATACACTATTCAAAATTGCCAAAAACGCAAAACCATCCAGCGCTGTATCGATTAATCAAATGATGGTCGCAATTCAGCAGGCCAATCCTGATGCTTTTGCACGCAACAATATAAACTTACTCAAGAAGGGTGCAGTGCTTCGTATTCCTGATGTAGGAGAAGCCCAGTCTGCATCATCTGCTGAAGCGAGAAATTTAATTTCTCAACAAAATGCATTGTGGCGTGAGTATAGAAATAATACATCACAAGTAGCAGCTAAAAATGTTGATGCACCTGAGTTAGTAGAAGAAAAGAACACCGTTGTAAGCGAGGCTAAACAAGCGCTTAAAGAAACTGTAAAAGAAACGGTTAAAAAAGCTGAAACCGTTAAGCAAGATCTAAACATACTAGCAGCAGAAGATGGTAAGCAAGCAGATAGTAGTATGCAAATTGCAGGTGGAGAAGAGCTTAAGAAACTACAGAACGAAGTAACCTTAACAAAAGAGCTTGCTGAGTCAAAAGGTAAGGAAGCTGAAGAGCTCAAGAGCCGAGTTGAAGCGCTTGAGTCCATGTTGGAGAAGAAAGAGAAAATTCTTACTATCCAAAACCAACAGTTAAAAGACTTGCAACAACAGTTAAGCACCGAAGAAGATAAAGCGGCCACAGCAGAAAAGATGCTGAAAGAAAAGGCTGCGCAAGAAGAAGTGAAGCCAGAAGTTAAATCTGAAGTTAAACCTCAAGCTAAACCAATAGAGAAAAAAATAGTTGAAGAAGTTAAAAAACCATTAGTTGAGCCATTGCCAGAGTTTGCCGACCCGGTCGTGGCAGAACAGCCGATGGCAAAACCAAGGTTAGAGCCACTGCCAGACTGGGATTCGTTACCAGAAATCGAGCCCATTAAAGAAGAAGTTGTTGCCGAAGTCACGCCTACAGAAAAACCTACCGAAGTTAAACCAGAAGAAGTAAAGCCAGAGCAAGTAAAGCCAGTACAAACGCCAGCTGAAATCAACCAAGCAGAAACCGTTGCAGGATCTGATACTGCATCTGGGGTTATGGGGTTTGCGACATCATTATATGAACGCTTTAAAAGTGTTTTATTACCGCTAGTAGGAGGTTTGTTGCTGCTGCTGGGTGGTTTATGGTTCTGGCGCAAGAAGAGTGTGAAAACAGTAGAGCTTTCAGGGCTGGGTGAAATGCCAATGGAGCTTGGTGAAGATGATGATCACTTTGATGACATACTAGATGAAACCATAGTGACACCTCAGACGAATGTAGCCGAGGAAGTGGATGATGTAGGCACTATTGATGATCTTGGCTTAGATGATGAGGATATGGGCTTCACTCCTAATGCCGCGGAAACTAGTGGTGATGCTGAACTTGGTGAAGATGTTTTTGATGAGGCAGATGTGTATATATCCTATGGTCTGCATCAGCAAGCACAAGATTTATTAACCGATGCAATAGCAAAAGATCCGAATAACAGCGACTACAAAGCAAAATTGGCTGAGGTGTATTACAGCCAGAAAGACTCGCAGGCATTTGAGCAATATGCTGAAAAAGTAAAAGATGAGGTGGGTGAGTCGAGTGAACAATGGCAAAACATTCTTGCCATGGGTAAAGAGATCGCACCAAGTAGTGCATTATTTGCTGGTGCTGCAGCGTTGGGTGTAGCCGCTAAGGCAGCAATAGATAAGCCTGGTGAGGCAGATGTTGATATTGGTCTGCAAACTGTTATTGACAACCCGTTGTCTGATGCAAATTTGGAAGATACCTTCCTTGATAATGATGCAGGCACTGATGATGACGATGGTTTGGATTTTAATATTGATGATCCGTTAGCAGAAGGTGATCTTGAGGATGATCCTGTTGCAAGTAAAATAATGGAAGCGAATGAAACTTCAGATATTTTAAATTTCGAAGTGGATGATTTGTCTGACGACATTCTGGAAGATGATGCTGAAGAAGATGATGCCGATGCAGATACAGTGATGGATGCAATGGCGACTGGGCTGCATGAAACTGCAAGCATGGATGATCTAACACAAGAGCTAGAGCAAATTGGTATGCAAACCACCATGAATGATTTAAAGCCATTAGATCTTGATGAGGGTGAAATAGACATAGCTGCAGCCACAGATGACACGGTGGCGATGCAATCAGACGACTTTGATATAGATACAGCACTCACTCCAGCAGACCCGGATGAGACGGCAGCTTATAAACCCAGTTCGCTCGACGGAAATTTTGGCGGTGATGACACTGAGCAATTCGATGTCACCAATATGGATACTGAGTTTCTTGACCCTGCGGAGCAGACAGTTGCGCAAACTCATACAGATTTGCAGGAATTAGGACCACCTTCATTGATTGAAGAAGTGGGTACTAAACTTGATCTAGCCAAAGCTTTTGTTGATATGGGTGACTCTGATGCAGCTAAAGAAACATTGCTTGAGGTCATAAACGAAGGTGATGAATCTCAAATTAAAGCGGCTAAAGACTTGATGGACAAGCTTGGTAGTTAACTTGCAGGGTAATTTGTAATAACTGCAGAGTTTAATTTTATATTCTTTCTTATAAAATTTACCTGCAGTTTTTTCTTCGATATATATTATTTGTAGCAAATCTGTCTGCAAATTCTTTAATATAAAACTATGCGCATTGCTCTAGGGATTGAATACAACGGTAGTCAATTCTATGGGTGGCAACGTCAGTTAAGCCCGAATACTGTGCAACAGAGTGTGGAAGAGGCCATCTCAAAAGTTGCAGATTCTTCAATAAAGCTTATAGCAGCAGGAAGAACCGATACCGGTGTGCATGCTACAGAGCAAGTTATTCATTTTGATTGTGACAATGCGCGAGAGCTGAAAGCTTGGGTGCGTGGAGTAAACAGATACTTGCCTAATTCTGTTTCAGTGATGTGGGCGAAGCGTGTGTCAGATGAATTTCATGCAAGGTATAGCGCAAAATCAAGACGTTATCGATATATTATTTATAATAATGTGGCTCGGCCAGCGTTATTGGATAAGCTGGTAACTTGGGAGTATGGGGAATTGGATCTACATACCATGCAGAATGCTGCAAAACATCTATTAGGGGTACATGATTTCAGTTCTTATCGTGCAGTAGCATGTCAAGCTAACAGCCCAATGCGTACTGTTTATGAAATAAAACTCAGTAAACATAATGAATTTATTGTTATGGATATACATGCAAATGCTTTTTTGCATCATATGGTAAGAAATATAATGGGAGTATTAATGACAATTGGTAGAGGTGAGAAACCTCAAGACTGGTCGTTAGAAGTTTTGGAAAAGCAAGATCGAACTTGTGGAGGTATTACAGCACCTGCTGCGGGATTATATTTAGTTAAAGTGTCGTATGATGAGTGTTATAACTTTGATGAAAAAATCAGATGGCCTGCAATTGCAAGTCATTAAATATAAGTAGAATATTTGATGAAGACTCGAATTAAATTTTGTGGTTTAACGAGACCACAAGATGTTCGTCAAGCGGTAAAGCTGGGTGTGGATGCATTAGGCTTTGTGTTTGTTGAAAAAAGTGTACGTAATATCGATATAGCTACGGCTGTGGAACTGGTACGTGAGGTTCCACCATTCGTGAATAACGTTGCCTTATTTATGAATGCTTCTATTGGGGAAGTTGAAAATGTCATTAAACACGTAAGCTTAAATTTGCTGCAATTTCATGGTGATGAAGACGAGCTATTTTGTAATCAATTTGGTTTTCCATATATAAAGGCTGTGCCGATGGCCAGCACATCATCGCTTGAGGAGTATTGTGAGCAATATCCCACGGCAACTGGCTTTATTTTAGATAGTCATACTCAAGGGCAAATGGGGGGTAGTGGTGAGAGGTTTGTT
Organism: uncultured Thiotrichales bacterium; assembly: GCA_964517365.1. Lineage (GTDB taxonomy): Bacteria > Pseudomonadota > Gammaproteobacteria > UBA4575 > UBA4575 > JABDMD01. Next base: position 5,394 of record CAZFEP010000059.1, read on the forward strand.
TGGACTGAGCTGCCTAAAAACCTTAAAAAGCCTATTATCCTAGCGGGTGGGCTAACCGTAGATAACGTTGCTGAAGCGATCCGTGTTGTACGCCCGTATGCAGTGGATGTAAGTAGTGGGATTGAGGCTGGTAAAGGCATCAAAGACCCCGCTAAAATGGAGAAATTCATTAAGGAAGTACACCAAGGAATTTCACTGTGACTAGGATTGCTCAAAAAGTAGACTCAACTATAGATTCCACACCAGACTCAACGATCATGCCAGACAAGTTTGGAATGTTTGGTGAGTACGGTGGCAGATATGTTGCAGAAACATTAATAGAACCATTGGCTGAACTGGAGCAAGCCTATTTTCATTATAAAAATGACCCGGAGTTTTTGGCCGAGTTCGATGCAGATTTGTCTCATTATGTTGGTCGCCCAAGTCCCCTTTATCATGCGCAACGCCTTTCTCAAAAATATGCTGGCGCACAAATTTTTCTTAAACGAGAAGACTTAAATCACACCGGCGCACATAAAATTAATAATACGATTGGCCAAGCATTGTTGGCTAAGCGCATGGGTAAACCTAGAATTATTGCCGAGACCGGTGCCGGCCAACACGGTGTTGCAAGTGCAACCGTAGCGGCACGTCTTGGTCTTGAATGTGTAGTGTATATGGGTGAGCAAGATATTCACCGACAAGCTCCTAACGTATATAGAATGAAGTTGTTGGGCGCTAAAGTTGTGCCGGTTACATCCGGTTCTAAAACATTAAAAGATGCATTAAATGAAGCGCTGCGAGATTGGGTCACAAATGTTGATAATACATTTTATATAATCGGAACTGTGGCAGGTCCTCATCCTTATCCTTTGTTAGTAAGAGATTTTCAATCCATTATTGGTAGAGAAGCGAAGCAGCAAATGCAAGAACAAACGGGTGATCTGCCAGATGCCTTAGTTGCTTGTGTTGGTGGTGGCTCCAATGCAATTGGTCTATTTCACCCCTTTATTGAAGATGAGAGTGTAAAAATGTTTGGTGTTGAAGCGGCTGGTTTTGGATTGGATACGGATAAACACTCTGCTCCACTGAATTCTGGGCGTCCGGGTGTGTTACATGGAAATCGAACATACTTAATGGAAGATGATAACGGTCAAATTATTGAGACACATTCCATATCTGCGGGCTTGGATTATCCAGGGGTAGGGCCAGAGCATGCTTGGCTAAAAGATATAGGAAGAGTGCAGTATGACTCTGTTACAGATGATGAAGCGCTTGCAGCATTTCATGAGCTAACGCGTGTTGAAGGTATTATACCGGCCTTGGAAAGTAGTCATGCTATTGCTTATGCAACCAAACTTGCAAGCACAATGAGTAGCGATAAAAAGATTGTTGTAAATTTATCAGGTCGCGGTGATAAAGATATTAATACTGTTGCGGATATTGAAGGTATAACGATATGAGCCGCTTGCAAACAACCTTTGAGAATCTGGCGCAACAAGGTCGAAAAGCACTGATTGCTTATGTAACGGCTGGTGATCCACATCCAGATCAAACTGTAGAAATTATGCATACGCTTGTTGACGCAGGTTCTGATGTTATCGAACTTGGAGTTCCGTTTTCTGATCCGATGGCAGATGGTCCAGTCATTCAAGCAGCTTGTGAGCGAGCTCTGGCGCATGGTACAAGTCTGCAACAAGTGCTCAACATGGTTGAAGAATTTCGCAAACAGAATTCAAAAACGCCTGTTGTACTAATGGGCTATCAGAATCCCATAGAGGTAATGGGTGTGAAAGTATTTGCTCAGGCCGCTCAGCAAAACCAAGTAGACGGAATTCTTACGGTAGATATGCCGATTGAACAAGCTGAAAGTGCAGTAAATGAATATAAACATTATGGTCTTGATAATATTTTCTTGATTGCACCAACAACAAGCGCGCAACGTATTAAACATATATGTAAACAATCATCTGGATTTGTGTATTACGTTTCATTAAAAGGTGTAACGGGTGCCGGAAATCTAGATACTGATGAAGTTGCAAGTAATATCGCCGAGATTAAGAGGTCTACAGATTTGCCAGTAGGGGTTGGGTTTGGTATCAAAGATCCGGAGAGTGCAAGTAAAGTGGCCTCGATTGCTGATGCAGTAGTGGTGGGTAGTGCTATTATTAACCAAATTGAGGCACATTCAGCGGATAAAAATAAAATGTTGTCAAATATAGAAACATTACTGTCCGGAATGCGCGCTGCCATGGATAATATATCTTCAGATCAATTGGGAAATAAAAAAGGAAATAAACAAGTTGCTTAAATTTACTGGAGCACAAAAATGGATATGTTGAAATGAGTTGGCTAGAAAAATTAATGCCTTCGCGTATCCGCACAGAGGGTACAAGTAAGCGCAAAGTACCTGAAGGACTTTGGGATAAGTGTCCAAGCTGTGGTGCAGTCTTATATCGATCTGATTTGGAGCGAAATTTACAAGTTTGTCCTAAATGTAATCATCATATGAGAATTGGTGCGCGAGAGCGTTTACTGTCATTTTTTGATGCTGATTCACATGAAGAGTTGGCGATAGACCTTGAGTCTACAGATTTCTTAAAATTCAAGGATAGTAAAAAGTATAAAGATCGTATTGTTGCAGCACAGAAAGCTACTGGTGAAAAAGATGCATTGATTGTAATGAAAGGCAATCTTCATGAGCTTCCTGTTGTGGCTGTAGCGTTTGAATTCAAGTTTATCGGTGGTTCAATGGGTTCAGTGGTTGGCGAAAAATTTTTAAGGGCAGCTAAATACGCGCTTAGTGAAAATGTGCCCATGATTTGTTTTTCAACCAGTGGTGGTGCACGTATGCAAGAAGCGTTGATGTCGTTATTTCAAATGAGCAAAACCAGTGCCGCCCTGGAAAGAATGCGTGAACAAGGTGTGCCTTTTATTTCTGTTCTCACAGATCCTACTACTGGAGGTGTGTCGGCTAGCTTCGCTATGCTGGGTGACCTGAATATTGCTGAGCCGAATGCTTTGATTGGCTTTGCAGGGCAAAGAGTTATTGAGCAAACGGTGCGTGAAACACTCCCTGAAGGATTTCAAAGAAGTGAGTTTTTACTAGATCATGGTGCGTTAGATATGATCGTTGATCGAAAAGAGATGCGTGATAAGTTGCACTCAATTCTTAGTATCCTTACTCATGTAGAGAATAAGGAAGTAGCAGATAACTAAGATAATAACCTAAGGCAATAGTTAGAAAAGCGTTTATAAAAATTATTATTCTTTGGTTGGCTTAGGCTAACTAGAACTGCTTTTCAATAATCATTCATATTAACTTCACTTCCCCCTGTTATGAGATTTGAGCATCTACAAGAATGGCTGGATTGGCAAGAGACATTACACTCAAAAAAGATTGAGTTAGGTCTTGACCGTATTGCCGAGGTGGCTAGCAACATGGGTGTCAGTAATCCAAAGTATAAAACCATCGTCGTAGCAGGAACCAATGGAAAGGGTTCCATAGTAAGTACGCTTGAGTCTATCTATCATTGTGCTGGGTATAGAGTGGGGGCCTATACATCACCACATTTACTTTGTTACAACGAAAGAATACGAGTTAATAAAAATAATATTGACGATGATTCGCTATGTAATGCATTTAATAAGGTAGATGAAGCTCGGGGTGATACCAGTCTTAGTTATTTTGAGTTTGGTACGCTTGCAGCCATGCAAATATTCAATGATTCTGAGTTAGATATTGCTATTTTTGAGGTTGGACTAGGTGGCCGCTTAGATGCAGTGAACATATTAGACTCGGATGTTGCCATAATCGCGAGTATTGGTATTGATCATATTCAGTGGTTAGGTGGAACACGAGAGTTAATAGGTTTCGAAAAAGCCGGGGTGTTTAGAGCCGAACACAGCGCTGTTTGTGGTGACATAGATCCACCAAAGAGTTTGAAAGAACATGCAGAGAAATTGGGCACAGAAATATTTTATATCAACCAAGAGTATTCATATCAAATCAATAATGATCAAACATGGTCGTTTATGAGTGATAATTTGACTTGGGAAAATTTGCCAACACCAAATTTGCATGGAGAAATTCAAATTAGAAATTCTGCATCTGCGCTGATGGGTTTAAGCCAAATGGACAAAAAGCTTCCCGTTACACGTGAAAGTGTGGAGCGTGGGTTGGAGAGTATTAGTTTGCCGGGTCGCTTTCAACGAATTCAAAGTGACTGTGAGATTATTTTAGATGTTGCCCATAACCTAGATAGCGCAGAAGTATTAGCCAAAAATCTTCGTGAATTGGAGCCAGTATCGAAAACTATGGCAGTATTCGCGGTTTTAGCAGATAAAGATGTGTGCGGAATTATCGAAGCCGTTGGGGGCTCGATTGATGAATGGCATATATCACAATTAGAGTCTGAAAGAGCACTGGATAAAGAAAGCTTGAAAAAGCAGCTTAATAATTGTTGTCATGATTGTGTTATTTATACACATTCCTCAATCGCCGAAGCTTATAATTCCGTTAAGAATGCAGCCAATGAGTCGGTAAGAATAGTCGTTTTTGGTTCGTTTTTAACAGTGGCAGAAGTACTCAGCCTGGAAGTATAATTCACTTGTCCCAATTCCGTGTGATGCAGAAACGGTTTGCAATATTTGTGGTCAAAAAGGCTTAGAAATCAAATAATTATCAATATGGAAACTACTTTAAAACAACGATTAATTGGTGCAGCGGTAATCATTGCCCTCGCAGTAATATTTGTTCCAATGATACTGGATGGTTCAGGTCGTAAAGAGTCAGTAGCATTAAATATGGAAGTCCCCCCAGAGCCAACGTTTACGTTTGACAGTAAATTGCCAGACCCTAAACAATTGGATGAGTTGCCCCCAATACAAAGTTCTGGTTCTACTGGTTCTAATAGTGAGGCAAAAGAATCAGATAGTAATCCAAAGGATTCTGATCAGCCGGTATCGGAAACCGTACAAGAAAATAACGTTGCTGGGGATCAAAATAAAACACCAGCTAGTGATCCAGTAAGTGGTATTAAGCCTGTAGAAGTTCAGGTAAATGCTCAGGCAAAAGTTGTAGAAGCAACTGAAAACCATATTCAAACAAACCCTGCATTAAGTGCATGGGCTATCCAGGTGGCAGCGTTTGGAGAGAAAGCAAAAGCTTTGGCATTACAAGAAAAGCTATTAACAAGTAATTTGTCTGCTTTTACAGAGCGATCAGGTAATGGTGATAAAGCAGTATATCGTGTCAAGGTAGGTCCGGAGTTAAAACGTGAAAATGCAGATAAATTACGTGATAAAATCGAAACAGAACATGGTTTAAAAGGAAGCTTTGTAATAAAACATCCATAGCCCTAGCTATGAGTTTGTTTTAGCTAGTGTGAGTATGTTTGAGCAAATATAAGTTAACTGATTAATATCTGATTAATATATTGTTACGGTGAATATGGAATTTTCTTGGATTGATATAGGTATCGTTTTTATCCTGTTGGTGTCTACTGCGATAGCCATTTTTCGTGGCTTTGTGAAAGAAGCAATTTCTCTCGCGAGTTGGATTGCAGCAATCTGGCTGGCGATTACTTTTTCTAATCAAGTGGCATTATTTTTACCTGCCAGTATAGATGAAGCTACGTTTAGTATTTCTCAAAGTGAAGTTGAAGTAAGCAAATTGCGAGTTGGTATTGCATTTGTGCTTATCGTAATTGGAACATTAATTGCGGGTGCTTTGCTGAATTACATACTGAGTCATCTTACAAAAAATCGTGCACTTAGAGGTGTCGATCGCTTATTGGGTGTGTTCTTTGGCGCATTCCGAGGTACGGCAATCATTGTTCTACTTATATTGGCAGCCTCCTATACAAATTTCCCGTTATCAGAAACCTGGAAGTCATCTCAGATTCTTCCACCATTTGAAACCGTGGCTAAGAAAGTTATAGAGTTTATGCCGCCGGAGTTTTCCAAATATTTTTCCTTGGGTGAAGCAGACATACAAGCTTCAGCCAATCATCTCTAATTATTTAAGGTTTAACCATGTGTGGCATTGTCGGTATCGTTGCAACCAGCTCGGTTAATCAAGATTTATACAATGCACTTCTTATGTTGCAGCACCGTGGACAAGATGCAGCAGGTATAGTGACCAATAAAAAAGGAAGACTCTTGCAGCGTAAGTCTATTGGCTTGGTGAGCGACGTGTTCCAAAGCCGACATATGGAGCGTCTGAAAGGCAAGATAGGTATTGGGCATGTTCGGTATCCAACTGCAGGTAGTTCATCCTCTGCTGAAGCTCAGCCGTTATATGTGAACTCACCATTTGGTATATCGCTGGCACACAATGGCAATTTGGTGAATGCAACCGAGCTTAAAAAAGAACTTTTCTTGCAAGATCGCCGCCATCTTAATACGGATTCTGATTCGGAAATCCTATTAAATGTTTTTGCTCACGAGCTAGCCAAACAAGAATCTTTGCAACTACGTGCTGAAGATGTTTTTGCAGCAGTGCGAGGTGTGCATAAGCGGTGCAAAGGGGCTTATGCAGTAGTAGCCATGCTTACCGGGCGAGGTATCGTTGCGTTTCGTGATCCTAATGGTATTCGACCATTAGTATACGGTGTACGTGAGTCTAAAAATGGCATGGAGTACATGGTTGCATCGGAAAGTGTTGCGCTGGATTTGCTTGGCTATAGCCTGGTGCGTGATATTGCACCTGGAGAAGCGATATTTATTAATGAAAAAGGCAAGGTGACTAGCGAACTATGTGTGGTTGATGCGGTGCATACGCCTTGTATTTTTGAATATGTTTATTTCGCTAGACCCGATTCCGTTATCGAAGATGTTTTTGTACAAAAAGCACGTATGCGTATGGGGCAATGTTTAGCGAAAAAGATTCTGCAGGAATGGAAAGAACACGACATAGATGTAGTCATGCCTATCCCAGATACTAGCCGAACCACGGCCATTGAGATTGCGTATTTGTTAGGCGTTAAATATCGTGAAGGATTTATAAAAAATCGATATATTGCGCGAACGTTTATTATGCCAGGGCAAAAGAAGCGTAAAAAATCTGTCAGACAAAAGTTAAATCCTGTTGGCCTAGAATTTCGTGGAAAAAATGTTTTACTAGTGGATGATTCCATTGTGCGGGGTACAACGTCTCGCGAAATTGCCCAGATGGCACGAGATGCCGGAGCTAAGAAAGTATACTTTGCATCAGCTTCCCCACCGGTTCGTTATCAAAATATCTATGGTATAGATATGCCTGCTCGAAGTGAGCTAATCGCGTTTAACAGAGATGTTGAAGCGATCTCAAAAGAAATTCAAGCGGATAGATTGATTTATCAGGATTTAGATGACCTGATTTGGTCCGTGCAGCAAGGTAATTTGCGTTTGGATAAGTTTGATTCTTCCGTTTTTGATGGAAAGTATATAACAGGTGTCGAAGAAGGTTATTTTGAGAATCTGGAGATCTTGCGTAACGACAAATCCAAGCAACATGTTGAAAAAGAATATGCCGGGATTGATCTGCATAATAGTAATTAGCGTTACGCTACATGTCAGAAGTTAAACAAGCAGAACAATGGCT
>CAZFEP010000060.1:0-5388 GCA_964517365.1 uncultured Thiotrichales bacterium
ACCCAAAAAACTTTTTCAAAACTTCAAAAATGTGGACTAGAGATAAAGACGACACCATCAAACTGTGTAATCACTACGCCAACAAATTTTGCACAACTATTTCCGCAAACCGGGGGTGCACTGTATGGCCAAGCCACTCATGGGTGGAAAGCATCCTTCCAACGTCCGGGGTCGCGCAGCAAAATCCCAGGGCTTTATTTAGCAGGGGGCAGCGTTCATCCAGGAGCGGGAGTACCAATGGCGGCGATGTCGGGGCTATTGGCAGCTCAAAGTCTGATCTGCGATCTGAGTTCAACCGCAAAGTACCATCCAGTGGATACGCTTGGTGGTATGCAGACGCCGTAAGTGATGATGGACAATTTGGAATAACTTTGATTGCTTTAATAGGCAACGTTTTCTCACCTTATTACTTTCGTGCAAAGAATTCCAACGCACAGAGCAACCCTGAAAATCACTGCGCACTCAATGTCGTGATATATAACAAAACAAATAAGAAATGGAGCCTTACCGAACGCGGAGAAAATGCAGTCAATAGAAATGCATATGAATTTACAATTGGCCCAAGCTCTTTATCTTGGAACGGCAATTTTTTGGAGTTTGATATAAATGAATACACCGTGCCCTTTCCAACAAAACTAAAAGGGACAATACGCATCCATCCTTCATATCTAACCAACAAAACATATAGCTTAGATCAACAAGGCAGGCATCATTGGTGGCCTGCTGCACCAAAATCATATGTAGAAGTTTCTATGCTTAACCCCAGTATAAACTGGAATGGAGAAGGATATTTTGATGCTAACTGGGGCGAGGAACCACTAGAAAGAAAATTTAATAGCTGGAACTGGTCTTGCGCAAAACTAAAGCAGAATGAAAGAGCTATTTCATACTTCACAAATAATATCGACGAACCAGATTCAAATTTATTTTTACATGTAGACGCAAATGGATCAGTTAATACTATTGAAAATGAGGTAGATATAAAACCACTGAAGAAAACTACTGTTTGGCGCATGCCCAGAGAAACAAATGTTGAAGCTGGTCAAACAGCAAAAGTGATCAAAACACTAGAAGACACGCCGTTTTACTCACGCTCTATTATATCGTCCTATGTCTATGGACAAAGGTGCCAAGCGCTTCATGAGAGTTTGGATTTAAGACGTTTTGCGAAAAGTACTACGCAGCTTATGTTGCCCTTTAGAATGCCACGCAATAAGTTTTACAAAATTTAATATCTGCAAGAACATTAAGTAAGGTAAATATTAATGGGAAGGGTTACTTGCGAAGAGCGCAGGTACCGGAACAAGCAATTTACTACTTTTAGTTAAATCCGGATTACACATGAGATTTAACATCTCATCCCTCTTTTTCAGATCTTTTTCTCTTAACTGCACGCCACCTTTTATGGGCAAGATGCCTGCAGCGATAGAATCACCCCACTCCTTTAGATCCAACATATTCTGCACACATAAACCATTTACTTCACTCGAAGCATTTACACCAAAACCAATTAAATTTTTGGCAGGATTTAGTGTATAAGATATCCAATTGCGTCTTAAATTCTCTTGGTTTTTTGCAACTGAAAGCTCATCAGAATTTTTAACAAAACATTCTAAGCCAATCCAATTATAATTAGCCTTCATCATTGCATCTGCTATCTTATTAAAGATTTGTATCTTTTGCGCACGACTAGGAACCGCTTTAAGATCGATGGCAATCTGATGTGGCAAAAGTTTAATACGACGCACAAATGAAAAACAATCAACTCGATCTGGCGAAAGCTCGATGAGTTTTTGTGTAGAGTCTTCAATAGTACTTACAGATTGCCCAGGTAAGCCATACATTAAATCCATGATAACTTTATCAAAACCAATACTGCGTACAGATTTAAATACATCTTTCATCATATCGAATGAATTAATTCGACCAATTGCCTTTTGAACATCTTTGTTAAGGTCGCGTACACCAAAATTAATATGCCTAAACCCCAAACCGTATAACAACTCAAGCTGAGTAAGAGTTGCACGCTTGGGATGTGCCTCTATTGAGGATTCAGTATCATCATTAATATAGAAATGAGAATCCAAAATATCCATTAAACGAACAAGCTGAGGATCTGATAAATAATTAGGTGTTCCACCACCTATGTGTAACTGGCTTATCTTTCTTCCTGCACCGATTTGCTCTGCAACCAAGGCCATCTCTTTATCAAGATTACTCAAATATTCATCAATCATCCTTCGATCTTGAGTGATCGTAGAATTTCTTTCACAATTTAAGCAACGCTCTGAACAGAACGGAAGATGAACGTATACCGCTATACTCGGTTCATTCAATGAGGACAAACTGGCAAGAGTATCTTGATACCCTAGCTCGGAAATTTCTCCCATATAAGCAGGGCTTGATTCTTCGTCACCAAGTGCACTTAGATGACTGTAACGATCAAGAAGTTTTTTCTGTATTTCATCTTTTTTGATCTTCATTTAGCTACGTCTCCTCCACAGAAACACATGCTACAAATATGTCTTAAAACATACTCAGAATAATGAAGAGCAACTATTATTATGTACTAGCTCGTTACTAAATTTGTTAAATTTTTAATCAGTATTTTTTATCAAAATTAAATTTTACATTTCAATGCAAAATGTAAACTGATAAATAACTTTTTACTTTTCTAATCTAAAATTTATTGATTTTTTTATGTGCAGCTAGTCTATTATTGAACCTTCATTAAAACTTACATTATAGTTATTTATAGTTGTAATTAACCCCACTTATCTTAAGTAAGACTAACCTTATATTCACTTTAATTGCATAATTTAACTAGGTCAATATATTAATACATAGCTGTATAAGCTATAAATCGGTAATTCTTTATTAATGCGAGGATTTAACTCGAGTATTCTTACGTTGCTCAAACATTGAGCATATCAGGCAGGCGCATTAAAGGTCTAAATTGGACTTAAAAATACCGTTGGTCAAACCATCTTAGATAAAAGTATCCGATAATTAAGAGATTATTTAGGATCTGCTTTAGGCAGTTTTAATGACCATTTCCACAATACCGCATCGTTTACAGGCAGCATTAAAAAACAATGCTCTAGAACGGCTAAACCCAGCAATGTGGCCAGTAACATATAACTTACAGAATCATATTGAGTTACTTGACTTGCAAAGGCCAGACCTAACAATTTATAGGCTACATAACATGAGAGTATTATCGAAATTGGAAACAACATATTCATGCTACGTTGTTTTGTATAACTCGCAATATATCGTAGCTGTGTAGGAATCCAATCTATATTTAAGTTGGCCACACCTAAAAATATATTTAACTTAGTACTCCAACGCATAATCCATAATATAACAAACGTCCAGAACCCTACCAGATTGGGCTGACCCCACACCGATACTAAAATTATAGCTGCGATCGCCACAACAAGAAGTTCATGATAAATACTAGTCTTGACCGCTAATATAAATCTTTCTAGCGTAGTAGCATTCGCAGGGCATTCTGATTTATGTGGTCCCGTGATAAAACCCATGAAATAACTCATCTCACACCAACCCCAAATAATCAAAGCTTGTGTAAATGCTAAATACGCATACATCTCTGTGGCACTTTTAGCGCTTTGGAGCAAACCAACAAAACACGCCATTGCAACAAAAGATGCGATTACAAAACTTTTATTACATTGAGGCCTGGATTGTCTGTTTAAATACAACACAATTCCTGTACTAAACCACCATACGAATACCGTAAAAATCAGTGGTGCTAAATACACACTCACTGATTCTTTCCTAGTGGGATATATATGCTTATATAAAAAATGACTTAGGTGCTTGATGGATTTAAAAGTTGGGCAAAAGAACTAGCATTAGTTTGACCAAATGCATTTAGATTAATTTGTCTGTTGGTTGCCAAATCTTGCAAAACCAATTGGCCATTGCCAATATTCATTAAACGAAAAGGGCTTTCATCTCCCAGCTCCAAACTTCTTCGTTCACGCACAAGACCTCGCAAAACACCTCTAATAAAATTTTCTGTTCCCGGAGCTAAGGTATGTACCTTTGAATGGTCTGTTGCATCATACACCACGACGACCCCTCCTTCCTGATCAACAAACCTCAAATCACGATTTTGCTCAATAACAGTTTCATCAGAAACTAGTTTTGTCGATTCAGTGTTACCCGTAAATTTTCCATACATTACCAATAATAATGATATCCCGATCAATGTTCCGATAGCTAACAATGCGCCATGAGGAAATGATTGTTCTTTATCTTCGCTCATATCTATAACTCCTGATATTTGTATTTAATCATATCTCACTCAAGTACCCACAAGCCCTTGTGACTGAGCAGTCTCAGCAACATCACTTGAATGATCTGGGTTATCTTTAAATACTTCTGCATGTTGTGAATGTTCTTCAAGTGCAAGTGCAATTTTTCTAGCAACTTCGATGGCATCTGGGACATTTCTCAACATCGGTTGAGCTTTGGTTATCTTCCATGGTTTAACATGAGGCCACATAATCAAATATGAAACCTTTTCTGTATCCGACATGGTTAACGCGATATCACCGCTTGAGTCCTTATAGGATTTTAGATCTGCTTTATCTACCTTGTTCCACGGAAGATTAACAATCATTTGTATTGCCACACCAAACCGAAGCACTATTCTTTGATTGGTAAGTGTATAAATGGATGCTTTACTAAACAGGTAGGCAAACACTAACAACAATGCAATTGCTAACAAAGCCATCAGTACAAACCACAATGTTCCCTGGATTGCCTCTGCCAAGTTGTAGTTTGCATACATTTTACTAGCTATTTGAATAACTATTAGTACGCCAAAATAAAGTGCAAATTTATTTATATGGAATACATGCTTTGCAAAACTCTGCCATTTAGGTGCACCTTGCCATAGGATTTTTTCACCTTGCGGCAATTGTTCGGGTAAACCCGGTATAGGCTCTGATTCATATTCAGTTATCTTCATACTAATGGTCCTATTCTGTCTGGAGTGGCATACAGCTGCCCACCCGCGTAATACGCACAAATTTTATCTTCTTCCAGTAATGTAATTTGATCAGGATTAGATAGCATAGGCACATCCTTAAAGTGTTCGCCTAATATTGAGTTCACTCTAATAGACTGTCCGCGTTTACAAGTTGTAACGAAAGGCATTGGCAGTAATACCTGCTTTTCATCAACATTTAATTCCAAATAACGAATGATAGGCTCCGCACGATCTACCCAAATATCAGTAACCGTACCTGCGGCTTGCCCATCAGAACCTACCACCACCACACCACGTGGATCAGGGTCCTTTTCTTCAACCGTAAAATTAGTTGCAACGCGCATGGGAACAATTCTTGGTTCACC
>CAZFEP010000060.1:5488-12771 GCA_964517365.1 uncultured Thiotrichales bacterium
TAAAGAATTAAACCTGCAAAAAAGATCCAAAACACATATAAAACCAATTGTGCGACATCAATATTTCCAATTATTGAACCTGTTTCCATTATCTATAACCTCCAAACAATTAAATTACTAACCAGGAAATCCTGCTAAACCAAATGATGATGATTGCTCTTTATCTTGTTGAGCTACTACTTGAACCCTTTGTTGAGCCGGATTTTTAACCAGTGGCCCAATTGCAACTAATGTTACAAATAACAAAACAATCTCAATACTATAAACCGTTCCATAACCTGTGACCGGACTAATCAATGCTGGGCCCAGGTCTCCTTGCATTGCTAAATTTGAAAACACATCTCGAAGCCCACCACCCAGCGCAATTGCGACACCCGCCGCCGTTGCTTGAACAGCACCCCATGCCCCTAATGCCATACCACTTTGAACCACATTAGAGCCTTTAATTTTTGAAGCAATAGAATTACTTTTGGTATCACTTGTTGAATCAGCCGTTGAACCAGCAAGACCCATAGCAAAAATCAAAGTTCCTACTGCAAACAGTCCACCACCAAAACCAATTAATCCAGTTCCCATATAAAATAATGGAATGATATTCAAAGGCGCAGAAAACAAAACAGCCATCATAGCCATAATGCCAATTACAACACCTAGCCCCGCTAAACGAGCAGGATCAGTATTTTTACTCAGACGATGTGATGCAAAAGCTAAAGCCAACAACATTCCAGTTGAGAGTATTGCAGTAAGTAAAGTGGTTGCGCTTACTGACAAACCTAAAATTTCTCCGCCATAAGGTTCAAGCAATATATCTTGCATATTAAATGCGGCGGTCCCAAGCCCAACTACTACAAGAAGCCGCGCTGTTTTACCCGCTTGACGAAATTGTTTCCATGACTCTGAGAAATTTTGCCTTTCCCTAGTGGGTGAGGTTAATTTTGTATTGCGTTTTTCTTGTTGCCAAAGCGCTATTACATTTAGTGCAAACGTAACTGCTGCAGCACCTTGTATTATTTGTACAAGCCTCATTGGGCTGAAGTCTATTAATAAGTATGAAAATAGCAGCGAACTACCCACCATTCCAACAAGCAACATGACATATAACAAAGCGACCACTCTAGGACGCGCAGAACTTGGAGCAATGTCTGTTGCCAATGCAAGGCCAGCTGTTTGTGTAGTGTGCAAGCCACCACCTATTAGCAAGAATGCAATTGCAGCACCCATATATTCTAATCCATAGGGTAACTGGCCTTTTTCAGCCAACACTAATAGTGCAAAAGGCAAGATTGCCAAACCCCCAAACTGCATGAATGTTCCCATCCATATATAAGGCACACGTCTCCAACCTAGTACAGATTTATGGTTATCTGAGCCATGACCAATCAAGGCTCTGAAAGGTGCAAATAACAATGGCAATGAAATCATTACGGATACCAACCAAACTGGCACGGACAACTCTACGATCATGACACGATTAAGCGTGCCATTAAGCAGCACGATCGCCATACCAACACTCACTTGAAACAATGCCAGTCTTAATAAACGCCCAAGCGGCAACTCATTGCTTGCAGCATCTGCAAAAGGCATATATTTTGGCCCCAATGAGGCCCAAAGTTTTGCTGCTGCTTGATTGAAATTTTTCATTTACAGGTTGTACTTATGATCCAGGTTTACGCACTAACTGCATTGCCTGAGAAGTATAAAAACCACTTTTAATTCGTTTAGTTTGCTTTATTTTCCAATTTTGTAAGCTAGGTTCTGCAGAAATTAACTTAACCAACTTATTTTCATTCACCGGCACAATAGATGGCGCACGATCACCTCTTGGGAAAAGCCTGCCAACTGAATGCATTATCTCTAACGGCAAAGAACTTGGTGCAAAAGTAAAAATAATTGAATTTGTACACGCTTTGGTTAACTCTACTAACGTACGCACTGCATCATCCGCACTGTAATGAATCAATGAATCCATACATACAATAAAATCAAACTGACTTGCATCGTTAATTGACATATCGCCCACCAAAAACTCAAGATTATGATCTCGCAATTCTTCTGGGATACGTTTATTTGCCACTTCAATCAAGTTAGCTGCTAAATCCTTACCAACTACCATTGCACCACGTTGAGCTGCTTCAATACTCA
This sequence comes from uncultured Thiotrichales bacterium, assembly GCA_964517365.1. GTDB lineage: Bacteria > Pseudomonadota > Gammaproteobacteria > UBA4575 > UBA4575 > JABDMD01. The sequence goes on from CAZFEP010000060.1 coordinate 7,631, forward strand.
ATGCCCCTGTGCCACAACCTGCATCGAATAATTGCTTATTATTTAAATCTTCAGGCAACCAGCTAAGAATAGTGCTGCGCATCTGGTCACGGCCCGCTCGAACCGTTTTTCTAATGCCACTAACCGGAGCATCAGAAGTTAAGCGCGCCCAAGTATCTGCCGCAGTACGATCAAAATAATTTTCAATCTCTTCGCGTCGCTTCTTGTAGGACACTGCAGTCATTAATCAAACCCCAGAAAATCAAATAATTCCCGATCTTTCATTGGTTTAACATCTGAAATTTCTTTTCCTTCCCAAAGTGAGCGTGCTAGATTTAGATATTCATCTTTTACCAACTCTAGTTCAGGTGATGACTCCATCTCAAATAAAGTAGATTTTTTCAGCCGGCTTCGACGTATCACATCCAAGTCCGGGAAATGTGCGATTCGCTCCAGACCTACTTGCTCATTAAAGCGATCAATCTCATTGGTATCCGCACTACGATTTGCGATGACACCACCAATTCTTACAGGGTAATTTTTTGCCTTTGCCAAGATTGCAGAAGCAATTCGATTCATTGCAAAAATCGAATCAAAATCATTAGCCGTCACCACTACTGCACGTTCGGCATGTTGTAATGGCGAAGCAAACCCTCCACATACCACATCACCTAAAACATCAAAAATCACCACGTCTGAATCTTCTAAGAGATGATGTTGTTTTAATAACTTGACAGTTTGACCCACTACATAACCACCACAACCTGTTCCTGCCGGCGGACCACCCGCTTCAACACACATCACGCCGTTATAACCTTCGTACACAAAGTCATCGGTTTGCAATTCTTCAGAATGAAACTCTACCGACTCTAATGCATCAATTACCGTTGGCACCAAGGACTTTGTAAGCGTGAAAGTTGAATCATGTTTAGGGTCACAACCTATTTGGATAACCCGCTTACCTAATTTTGAAAATGCTACAGATAGATTAGATGAAGTAGTACTTTTACCAATGCCTCCCTTTCCATAAACTGCAAAAACTTTAGCTTTACCAACGTTAATCTCTTCTTCTGGATGAAACTGCACACTACCTGCACCGTCAGGTGGCGGAACACTACTTGCAGGCTGTATGTTTACTGGAATATTACTTACTGTACTCATGCGGCAACTCCCTGGTTAATAATGCCCTCAAGACGATCTTCAAGATCTTCTCCAGCATCACGCAATGCGCTTAATGTTTCGTCATCTGGTTTCCAATACTGACGTTCATGTGCCTCTAGAAGACGATTTGCTACTTTTACAGATGCAGTGGGGTTCAACTCTGCTAATCGTTCACGCATATCTTTATCTAGAATAAAGGTTTGCGTTAAACGCTTATAAACCCATGGCTCAACCTGACCTGTCGTAGCAGACCAAGCCATTGTGTTGGTTACATGATTTTCTATTTGGCTAACACCTTCATAGCCATGACTTAACATGCTTTCGTACCACTTAGGGTTAAGTGTTCGTGTACGTGTTTCTAATGCAACTTGCTCTGTTAAGGTACGAACTTTACCTGTATTACTTGTTTGGTCGCTAATATAAACCGGTATATCTTCTCCACCTGATCGCTTAGCCGCACGGGTAATTCCACCCAGTGTGTCGTAGTAATGGTCAATAGTCGTTACACCTAAATCAACTGAATCAAGATTTTGATAAGCAAGATGTACATCTGCCAACATATCATCTAGCAGTTCTTCATGACGACTTGCTTTACCATTGCAGCCATAGGCATAACATTTACGTTTTGAATAGGTTTCCGCTAGATCATCTTCATCATCCCAGCGCCCGTTATCAATCATCATGTTTACATTAGAGCCGTATGCACCTTCAGCATTACTGAATACTCGTAATGCAGCAGTTTCAATATCACAGTTATTTTTAAGTTGGTATTCAAGACTATGTTTGCGTACAAAATTTAGCTCTTCGCTTTCATCAGCGGTAGCTGCAAGAAATGCTGCTTCTGCAAGCAGTTTGGTTTGATAAGGAAGCAAATCTCTAAAAATACCAGACAAGGTCATGATCACATCAACTCGAGGACGACCAAGCTCTTCAAGAGAAATTAATTCAGCGCCAACAACACGACCATAACTATCTAATCTTGGTTTTGCGCCAATTAAGGCAAGCGCCTGAGCGATGGCACCACCTTCAGTTTTAAGATTGTCAGTACCCCATAACACCAAAGCAATCGACTCAGGAAAACTATTGCCTTCCTCGGTATGTTTCTCAATTATTTTTTCTGCTTGGCGAGCACCATCCATTACAGCAAAAACACTAGGCAGTCTAAAGGGGTCAAAACCATGAAGATTACGCCCAGAAGGTAGTGTTTCAGAATTTCTAATTAAGTCACCACCAGGGGCAGGTCGAATGAACCGTGCATCCAAAGCGTTAATAATACCTGAGAGCTCATGATCTTCTTTTAATAGAGTATTGCTGGTAATGATTTCTTCACATAGCTTTAACGACTCATCATCTATTTTCAGATCCCCTGATGCCAAGGTTTTTTCTTTATCTTTACCAGCGATTAACTTTTCAATGACCTTGCCAGAAAATGTTCCCATGTTTTTTGAATTCGCAAGTGCCGTCAATACATCAATACGCTCTTCATTTGAAAGGGTTTCACCTACTACATGCAAACCATATGGAATAAGTGTTTCTTCATATTCGTGCAAACGCTTTCGTAGTTCTTCGATTTCATTCACTGAACCAGCATTCCATTGTAAGGTTGCATCCACCAGATCTAGCTCTGCAGCTTGTGCCAATATCAAGGCTGCAAGTTCATTTTTTGTTTCAATCGAAGACTCAGTCATTTGAGTTCGCCATCTTTCCATGGAACCTTTTAATTCTACCAAGCCTTTATAAAGATCAGCTTTTGCTACAGGAGGAGTAAGGTAACTAATCAAAGTGGCTGCAGCACGGCGTTTCGCAATAGTGCCTTCAGAAGGGTTATTTGCTGCATATAAATAGAAGTTTGGCAAATCTTGGATTAGACGATCTGGCCAACATGCTTGTGAGAGACCCACTTGCTTGCCTGGCATAAATTCAAGCGCACCATGAGTACCAAAATGAAGTACCGCATCCGCCATAAAATCTTCACGAAGATATCGGTAAAAAGCAGAAAATGCATGTGTTGGCGCAAAGCCTTTTTCAAACAACAAACGCATAGGATCGCCTTCATAGCCAAATCCTGGCTGAATACCCACAAAAACATTCCCAAATTGCTCACCTAAAACAAAGATTGAACTACCATTACTGAGCTGCTTGCCTGGAGCAGCACCCCATTGCTCTTCAATCTCAGCTAAATATGTTTCGCGCTGCACATGGTCATCCGCACTAATCACAGTATGCACATTTGCATCAGAACCATATTTTGATGCATTCCCTTCGATCAAACTTTTTCGCAAAGCGTCAACATCTTTAGGAACATCAACTTCATAGCCCTCTTTTTTCAATGACTTTAAAGTATTAAATAGTGATGCGAATACTGAAAGATGTGCTGCGGTGCCTGTATTACCCGCATTAGGTGGGAAATTGAATAATACAATTCCAATTTTTTTCTGTTTGCGTTTTTTATTGCGCAAAGAAATTAACTTCTCGACACGTGAAGTTAACATTTGCACACGCTCGTGATGCGGGTGTGTATCAAATCTGGAATCATCTTTACTTTGGTTACGACCACCATAAATAATGGATCCGGTCGCACCGTCCAGTTCAGGTATAGCAACCATCATCGTCGCTTCAAGCGGTATCAAACCTTGTTCTGAATTTTCCCATTGATCAATAGTTTGAAATTCTAATGGTTGCGCTGCAACATATGGAACATCTAACTCTGCAAGCATATCTTGCGCCGCTTTAGAATCATTATAAGCCGGACCACCCACTAGCGAAAAACCAGTAAGCGAAATCAACGCATCTATAAGCGGTTTTTTATTTTTTATAAAAAACTCGTCTGCAGCGGGACGTGCGTCCAAACCACTTGAAAACGCAGCAACAACATTTAAATTACGTGCTTCTAACGAACGTATCACTTCATCATAATGCGCGGTATTACCCGCCAATACGTATGAACGCATTATCAACAAACCCACCGTACCCCTAGACTTTTTAACAGTAGGAAGGCTTTTAAAATCGACGGTTATTCTATTTTTTATTTTCGGATGATAGAGACCCACTTCAGGATATTCTATCGGTGCTTTTGCTTTAATCGATCCACGCAATGCTTCCCGAGGGCCTTCCGCATAACGATTAACTAAAAAGCGCACCATGCGATCTATGTTTTCATCTGATCCTGCTAACCAATATTGCAAGGTTAAAAAATATGCTCGCAAGTCTTGTGCTGTACCAGGAATGTAACGGAGAATTTTTGGAAGTTTGCGTAATACCGCCAATTGTTGGGCGCCAGGAGTTTTATTTTTATTTTTTCCTTTACCGCGTAACTTTTTGATTAGCGCAAGCGGTCCACTTTGAGGTGCACTCATACTAAAGCGCCCCATTCTTGTAAGCTTCATAACCTCACCTGAAGACATACAGCAAATCATTGCATCACAATCTTCATTTCTTTCTCTTAAGTAAGGCAAGACAGCGTTAATATGATCTTCCATTACCAACATTGTGACGATGATAATGTCGCCACTTGCGATATCTTCTCTACATTGCAATAAAGAACTTTCATTGTCTGCCCAATCAGCGGCAGCATGCAGTGATAGTTTCAAACCTTTTATGGCTTTAGCAAGGGGCTTACTCGCTCGTTCAGTAGCACTTCTGAGATGACTATCTAATGTGATAATTACTACATTCATAGTTATTTTTCAGCGCGCAAAATGCGCCTTCGCCTCATATAAAGTTTCAACGTTGATAGATGCAATACCACTTTCTAATGCATATTTTTCAGTATTTCTTCGCGCTTTACCGCGCACAAAAAACGGAATCTTATGCAATTCTTTTTCAGCAGAGGATTCCCAAACTATTTCTTGATTTTCATTAGTGATTGTAGAATTTGGAGTCTCACCTTTAGTTTGAGCAACTACACCTTCAGCGGCTAAATGTGACGGTGCTGCATGATCATTAAATTCAAAGTCTTCTCTAAACATGCCAAGCAAGTGTTCTTCCAAACCCATCATTAA
>CAZFEP010000061.1:0-8637 GCA_964517365.1 uncultured Thiotrichales bacterium
ATTGCAATCACTGCTTCATCCACATTTAGAAGTTCATCATAACCACTCTCATCTTCAAAAATAGTTATATTACGTGCTGTTATTTGTGGCGCAAACCCATGCCAATCTATACGGATTGACTCAAGATCTACAGGCTTACCAAAAATAGATGAAATGTTTTGTTGAATTTCAGGGAGGTAGTGTTGGTATAACGAGGGGTAGCCACGAACAATGCTGATTGCAATAGCAAACAGCACCAAACATCCAACTATCAAATACCAGCTACCTAATATTAATTTGCGAAACATATAAGCTAATTAGCGAAACAGATGTATTTAGTAAATTAATTATAGAGGCACCACATCAAATTGCTCTTGTGAATAAAGTGATTCCACCTGCAACTTTATTGTTTTACCTATATAGTCTTCTAACTCTGCCAAACTTGTCGACTCCTCATCTAATAATAAATCTACTACTTGTTGAGACGCCAAAACCAGCAATTCGTTCGTTTCATACTGTCTTGCTTCACGCATAATTTCACGAAAAAGCTCAAAGCAAACAGTTTCAGCACTTTTAATATACCCACGACCCGAGCAATCAGCACACGGCTCGCACAATACATGCTCTAAACTCTCTCTTGTACGCTTACGGGTCATTTCAACCAGTCCTAATGGTGAGACTTCACACACCTGACTTTTAGCTCGATCTCTATCCAATGACTTTTCAAACACGCGTATTACTTGACGCTTATGCTCGTCATCATTCATATCGATAAAATCGATTATGATAATTCCACCAAGGTTACGTAATCTAAGTTGCCGCGCAATCGCCTGCGCAGCTTCAAGATTAGTTTTATAAATAGTTTCCTCTAAATTACGATGCCCAACAAAACCTCCAGTGTTAATATCAATCGTTGTCATGGCTTCTGTTTGATCAAATATTAAATAACCACCTGATTTTAAGGTTACTTTTCTATGCAGAGCTTTTTGCAATTCGTCTTCTATTGAATAGAGATCAAAAATTGGCCGACTTCCTGAATAGCGTGTCACGCTATTTGAAAGCTCTGGAACCAATTTTTCTGCAAATTCTTTTACAGTACTAAATGTCGTGCGTGAATCAATCCTAATGACCTCTATATCATCAACAGAGAGATCTCTTAACGTTCGCACAGCTAATGGCAAATCAGAATATACCTCATCTACCGATGAAACTTTATTCACTTTCTCTACAATCGTAGCCCATAGATTTAATAAAAACTTTAGATCTCTTTTTAAATCAGTTTCACTTACACCTTCTGCTGCGGTACGTAAGATACAACCACAGTTAGCATTATATTCATCAACAAGTTTCTCTGTTATGTTGGTTAATCGCTCACGCTCCTCTTCTTCTTCAATACGTGTTGAGAGACGCACATCATGTGAATAAGGAAGCAACACCATATATCGTGAGGGCAAGGTAATATTTGTAGTGAGGCGCGCACCTTTAGTCCCTAACTGGTCTTTAACCACTTGCACCAATAGTTGCTGTCCTTCATGAAGTAAACTTGTGATGTTATCATTTGGTGCTTGAAGTATTGTTTCATCGGGCAGATCAACCTGTGGATTTTTTCCACGTGAACTTTTTGGCAAAAAGGCTACATCCGAACTATGTATAAAAGCTGCCTTAGATAGGCCTATGTCAACAAAAGCAGCATCCATTCCTGGCATAACACGACTCACACATCCTTTGTAAATGTGACCGACTAGCCCCTGCTTGCTGACTCGTTCAACTTGAATTTCTTGCAAGACACCGTTCTCAACAATAGCTACCCGTGTTTCTTGAGGCGTGACATTGATTAGAATTTCTTCACTCATTCGTTATTGTACCTAGTTATCCTTGACCCTACCTAAATATCATCGTATCCAAATAGTTTTGCTTGTTTCAAAAGATTACAAACCTTATATAAAGGTAGGCCCATTACATTTGAATAACTGCCTAATATATATTCTATAAAATTAGCTCCTAGACCCTGTATAGCATAAGCACCCGCCTTATCATATGGTTCATCAGTTAAGCAATAAGCATTAATTTGAGCATTTGCAAGATGTTTGAATTTAACTTTGGTAGTCACTATTGACTCAAACATGTGGTCTTGCACTTTAAGACAAAGTGCTGTCAATACTTCATGCTCCTTAGCAGATAACTTTTTCAATATATGTTTTGCATGTTGCATATCAGAAGGCTTCCCCATAATTTCCCCATTCAGTACAATTATAGTATCTGCTGCCAATACTGGTTTCTCATCTGTTACGGGTACGCTGGATTCATAAGCGCTTCTAGCTTTTTGTATCGCAATTCTGGTTACATATTGAGTGGCTAATTCACATCTATAAACAGTTTCATCCACATTTGGAATCACAACACGATACTCTAAATTGAGTTTCTTCAATAATGAATGTCGACGACTTGAACCAGAGGCCAGGATAAGATCACACATTTAGTCAGATGTACCAATGTGCAATGCAACGCTATTCACGATGATAGGGGTGGCCCTGAATCACCGTCCACGCACGATACAGCTGCTCAACTAACATTAAACGGACAAGCATATGCGGCATCGTCAATGAAGACAAAGACCAAACCATGTCAACCTGCTTAAGAAAATCTGATGTAAACCCGTCTGGGCCACCAATATACAATGTTATAGAAGGTGTATTTTGCAACCAATCATTCAGCTTTGCGGCTAATACGGCAGTCGTCCACGACTTGCCATGCTCATCTAGAGCAATTCGAAAGCTATTACTTGGAGTTTTTTTCAAGAGAAGTGCTTGCTCTCGCTCTTGTGCTTGCGGAATAGAGATATTCTTACTGCGCTTCGTCGTCGCAACTGTTATCAGCTTAACCTTACATTCATGTGGCATGCGCGATAGATACTCTGAGACACCTGAATCAACCCATGCTGGAGATTTTTCACCTACCGCTACAATATAGAGATTCACTTGTACTCGATTATTTAAAGAAAAAGAAACATAGTCTATGTAGTCTACGAGACTTTTTTTCGATCTGTACTAATTTCCCATAGCTTTTCTAAACTATAAAATTCACGTGTTTCTTCCAACATAACATGAACCACTACATCATATAAATCTATCAATACCCAAGAACGTTCTTGCTCTACACCCAACACCCCTAGTTTTCTTTTTTTAGACTCATCTACCAGATTATTCGCTATTGATTTTACATGACGATCTGAAGTGCCTGTTGCAATGATCATGATGTCGAATACGTCTGTCTTGCCATCCATATCAATTACTGAAATGTCATTACCTTTCATATCCTCAAGAGCATTTACAATAATTTCAACAGTATCTTTATGTTTCATAACGGTTCTTATTTATATAGTTTGTTTCTGCGAATATAATTCCAGATATTACCAGGCAACATAAATTTTGGTGATTGCCCCTCAGAGATGCTTTTTCGAATTACAGTCGATGAGACATTCACTTCTTTTAATTCACTTTCGTATATCTTCCCACATGGATGGCTCGATAATATTTCAATATCTTTAGTGTTGTTACTATCAAAATAGATTTTTTCACACTCACCTAGCTGCCCATCATCAAGACTATAGCCAGGACGTTGTAATAATAATATATGGCAGAGTGATAATATTTCTTCATAACGACGCCATTTACAAAAAGCTAGAAAGGTATCCATTCCAATTATTAATACAAGAGATTGTTTTTCACCATATTCTTTTCGCAATTCCAGCAAGGTATCTATTGTATAAGATGGTGTACTAGATGGCGCATCAGGCGATATATATGAAGACGCCTGATGTTTGAGTTCTCGATCATCTGCTATCAATTTCTCATGATTAGCACATAGTAGACTTAGCATCTGCCAACGATGTGCAGCACTCGCGTGAACACTATCTTTATGAGGTGAAAGCTGACAAGGAATGAGGCGTATCTCCTGAAAATCAAAGTTTTCCAACAGACCCATAACTGACCTGATATGGCCAAAATGGGGTGGATCAAAACTTCCACCGAATATACCTAGCATGTACAGCTCATAGTCAACGCGTAAAATCTGTATAAATAGCACTACATACTATTTCAATCACACTTCAACCCTTTATATTAAGCCACTAAAAAAATAGTCATAGACGGATATTTCCGTCACCAAGCACTATAAATTTTTGGGTTGTTAAACCTTCAAGTCCAACTGGCCCTCTTGCATGTAATTTATCTGTGCTGATGCCTATTTCAGCTCCAAGACCATATTCAAACCCATCTGCAAAACGCGTTGAAGCATTAATCATTACTGAGCTGGAATCCACCTCTCGCAAAAACTTCTGCGCAATATCAGTATTATCAGTAACAATTGAGTCTGTATGATGTGAACCATATTTTTCAATATGTTGCATAGCTTGTGAAACCCCTTCAACAATTTTTACTGCCAGCACAGGTCCAAGGTATTCTGCATACCAATCATCTTCTGTAGCATTTTCCACATTATTTAGAATTTTTTGTGTTTCTTCGCAACCTCTTAGCTCAACATTTTTTGCAGCAAATTTTGTCTGTAACTTTGGCAAAATTTTATCGGCTACACTCTTATCCAACAACAAAGTTTCCATTGCATTGCAAACACCGAAGCGTTGAGCCTTTGAATTAAACGCAATATTGATTGCCATTTCTATATCTGCATCTTCATGTATATACACATGACACACGCCGTCCAAATGTTTTATCAATGGGATTCGGGACTCTTGCATAATCTTTTCAATCAAGCCTTTTCCACCACGTGGTATAACAATATCAATATTGTTATCTGCATGTAATAACTCTGTAACGGCTTCACGATCTGCTGTTGTGATAACTTGAACTATATCTCTTGAAAGACCTGCTTGCTCCAGCCCTGCATGAATGCACTTAGCTATAGATTGATTAGAGTTTAACGCCTCTGAACCTCCACGCAATATCGTTACGTTACCAGACTTAATACATAACGCAGCTGCATCAGCTGTTACGTTTGGCCTCGATTCATAAATTATTAATATTACTCCAATTGGTACACGCATTTTACCGACCTGAATACCACTTGGGCGTGACTCCAAGTCAGTTTTCTCGCCTACTGGATCCGCTAATGAGCAAACCTGAACCAAACCCTCGGCCATAGCATCTATACGCGCATCTGTTAACTCCAGCCGGTCGAGTAACGCGCTATCCAGACCGCGTTTCTCACCTGCTTGCAAGTCGAGTTGGTTTTGTTGTTTCAATATTGATTTCGAACCTAGAAGCTGATCTGCAATGAATTGCAGGGCTTGATTCTTTGTGGAAGTCGAGGCGGCTGCTATCTCAGCACGAACGGCCATAGCCTGAGTTGTCACGCCATCTACATAAGCTTTAATAGATAACTCGTTATTTTTCATCACCTGATTCATATTATTATGTCTTTATCTAAACAGTAATTTTATATAGCGTTGCGTGTAGCTAAGCTCAATTGTAATAATTCTTGCCATGGATCACCAAACGCACGTCCTTTAATGACTCTATCGACGCGTGCACATTGTTTAAGTAAGTCAGAATATTTAGAATTTAAACGAACCTGACTAACATCTGTATTCTGTTGATGTGTTGTGCTTAATCTATGCAAGATATCTTGCCGCATGTTTTTTCTTACAACCTGATTGGGTTTGGTCTCAACTAACATTCTAACTTGTTCTGTTAGACCCCATAGTAGTAATGGAGGCGCAACATCCTCTTTCTTTAAACCTGAAATAATCCGAATTATTCTTGCCGCATCACCCTTAACCACCACATCCATTAATTCATTAAGCGAATAATGGCTGCTATTTGTTAATAGTTTATGAATAGTTTTAATGTCGAGTTTATCATTTTCACTAACGAGTGAAATTTTTTCTATTTCCTGCATTGCTGCAAGCAAGTTTCCTTCTACTTGTTGTGTGATATAGGACACCACATCACTCGTAGCAGTAAGACCTTTTGCTTGTAATTTTTTTTGAATCCAATTGCGCGTTTCCACCTCATTTAATGGCCAGACTCGCAATACATTGCCCGCCTTATCTAAGGCTTTGACCCAAGCTGAGTTTATGCCATTGCGATCTAATCTAGGCACTTGTATAAGTAGTGCAACGTCCTCATGTATATTTTTTATGAAGTTAACAATTGCTTTGGAACCTGTAGCCCCAGGCTTGCCATTCGGTATACGCAAATCAATCAATGTGCGTTCACCGAACAATGACATATTACTTTGCTCGTACTCCAGCTCTGCCCAATCGAAACCAGTTTCTAGAGTTAAAATTTTTCGCTCTGTAAAGCCTAGCTCTTTAGCCCGAGCACGGAACATATCGCATGCCAGCATGTGCTGATATGGCTCATCTCCACTTACCAAGAGTGGCAAAAATGAAGATTTAGATAGTTTATCTTTTAAATGAGAAAATCGAATTTGCATACGCTTTTGGCTTAGGTAGCACTTGAAATGATCATATTATATACAGGGTACACGATTGCCGATGAACGGCACAATGCTTTAGATTAAGCGATTGCTAATTAACGTTATGTTTATGCTGAATACCCTACACTATTTGATAGAAAAATATAGTCATTTACCAGAAAAGCACCAAAATGCCAGAATTGAGCCAGCAAGAAATATTTGATGAAGAAGGTCACATCAACTACGACAAAGTAGTTGAAATTGTTCACCTAAATTTAAAAAATTTCTTAAATGCTATTTTAGATGAAAGCTTCAATTTAGCTAAAGATGATAGCTATCGTATCCAGGTCAACGAGACCAGCATAAAAATGCGCGACCAAGCTTTAGATTCCTTTATTGACAGAAAGCATATTGTATTTTCAGAGTTTTATGTTGAATTAGAGACAAAGTTTTACACATCTCAGACCACAATAATGCGCTCAAATAATGATGGTCATAGTAATGATCACAGCATGGATACCGACTTAATTGAACTTGCACTTGTAATAGACCAATTGGTTGAACATTGTGCCTCTAGACATTCAGAGGTAATTAATAAATTAACACAACAATTAGAAGAACTATCTTTTCTTGCTCATCATGATTTCAATACGAATTGCCTTCAGCCACAAGACTTTTATACATTAATACAAAATTGTATTGCCCCATTAAACATACCAGCAGATGGAAAAATACTCGTTTGTAAATTAATACATCAAAACATTGCACCTAATTTAAATGACTTTTATATTGCAATGCATAATTTCTTATTGGAAGTTGATATAACTCCAAACCAAAATACAGATGAGAACTTAAGCGACAAACAAGATCCTAATAATACCGACCCTCAGTACAACTCATCCATCATGAGCATGAGTACAGGCCAGTTTTATGCGCCTATAGAACAAGAAAAGTGGAAGCAAGAAGATGAAGAACAGCAGGATTATGTTGGCAAACAACTAAATGATACTCCAGGTATAGCTGATGAGTTTTCAATGGACGTTTACGGTCCAGGTCAAACAGGATTAGACGAAATAACCATTAGCTTGCTTTTGCAACCATACAGCTCAAACACACAAACAGATTCATCACCAGCACAAAGAAGACAATTTGTACGTGCATTATCAAGTGTTCAACGGGTAGAAGCCTCTAGTAATGCAATATTTAAACCCAGCCAGATTAAAACTGCTGTCCGCAGAACTTTGCAAGAAAAAGGTGCATTGGATGCAAATGAAATAGTAGATAATGAAGAAAAGGTTATCGACTTCGTAAGCAATATATTTAATATCATTCTTAAAGATGATGCGATATGTAACCCTATGAAAGATACCTTATCAAGGTTACAAATCTCTACTATCAAACTTGCACTAATAGACTTTACATTTTTCCAGAACCCTAAACATCCGTCCAGGCTACTTTTAAATAAACTCACATCAATTGGGACCATCGTTGGGGAAAACAATCAAGCATTATTCATTAAGCTCAACACTATCGTAAGAAATATAACAGATAGTTTTGAGACTGATATAAAAATTTTTGAACTGGCATTAAATGAAATTCAGCAGTTAGATACTTCCTCACTAGAACAAGAAGCCAAAAATGAGAAGGCTAATATCCACCAGCATAAGTTAAAATCTCAGAGATCTGCTGCAAAACGTGTTGTTATTCACACTATTAAAAAGTTTACCCAATCAAAAGAAACTCCTAATCAAATACTTGAGTTCTGTTTGAAATGCTGGGCACCACACATGGCATATATTTATATGAATCATGGAAGAACTACCAAAGAATGGCGTAGTTCAGTACGTACACTACGTAGAATAATTAAAATCTCACAAAACAAACACTCGTTATTTAAAGTTAGAAAGTATATTAATGAGCCGAATGACTTTTTCAAAAATATACGAAATGATCTTGCATATTTCACAAGTCGTAACGAAGAGTTTGATGAAGTATTAGAAGAAGCAGAAGTTTGGTATTTAACATATTTAAGAAAAATTGAAGAAATTGAAAATACCCTGCAAGAAGATTCAACATCTCAAAACGCTATAATAAATGAGGCAACTGATGATGAAGATAATAATGTAGTTCATTTATTCAAAAACCTCGCACCTACATCTACAAATATACAAGATGATTCAAAGGCTGAGAACCAAACTGAGAATGAGCTGGAACATGAGC
>CAZFEP010000061.1:8737-12714 GCA_964517365.1 uncultured Thiotrichales bacterium
AAAGTGAAAGTGACATTTTCCATGAAACCAATATTTCTGAAGAGGTTCTTGAAGATTCTGAACCTCTAAAAGAGATAAGTGAAAGCCAAAAGTCACAAGAAGATATTAATCAATATGGAATTGCTGAGGAGTTAGATTCTGAAACCGAGTTTGATGAGAATGATATAGAAGAAGAGCCTGAGTTAAATATAGCGGAACACTTGCCTGAGAGCATCGTTCCAGGAGTTTGGTTAGAAATATATCAAGGTGAAGATCGAGCAAAACGCAGACTTAAGTTTTCCGAGGCTATTATAGAAACTAATTACCTAGTATTTAGTGACCGATCTGGAGACTATAACTTTGAAATAGACCTGCAAACATTTATGGATGATTTATCATCTGGAAGGAGCAGTTTAATTAGTGAAAGTAATCGTTTTGATCTTGCCTTAAGCTCTGTAATTAGCAATATACGTTCCAGCCAGGAAAACGCAGAGACGAATTAAATAATAAATTTGATATTTTTAGTACGCTTAAATACTGTTAAATAACTAGCTAACTCTGCTAAGCTCTATACTGCAACCACATATACATTTCAGCATGAACATCAACCGAATCGGCCTAATTGGATTAGGCATCATGGGAAAACCCATGGCTTACAATTTAATACAAGCCGGCTACAACATAGGCTTATATGCTCGCAACTCTAAATCTCTTGATTTTTTTACAGCTGATAGTATTAAGAAATATACCTCTCCCGCAGAGCTGGCAGAGCATAGTGACATCAGCATTACAATGGTTTCCGATAGCCCAGATGTAGAAAATGTTATCTTGGGGAAAAATGGACTTATTGAAGGCGCTAAAGGCAAACATCTTGTGATTGACATGAGCACAATCTCACCAGAAGTTACCCGGTCAATTGCAAAATGTCTTAAAGATAAAAACATAGATATGCTAGATGCTCCTGTATCAGGTGGCGAGCAAGGCGCAATAGATGGAACCTTATCTATTATGGTAGGAGGTAATTCTGACTCATTTAGATACGCCTACCCAGTGTTACAGGTTTTAGGTAAAAACATTGTCCATATTGGCAGCCATGGCGCCGGACAAGTATCCAAAGCTTGTAATCAAATTTTAGCTGCCCAAACCGTTGCAGCTGTGGGAGAAGCTTTTTTATTAGCACAATCTTCCGGAGTTGACGCTAGCAAAGTAAGAGAAGCGCTGCTCGGCGGCTTTGCTAACAGTACAGTCCTAGAGTTACATGGTAAGCGCATACTGGAAGATAACTACAAACCTGGCTTTAAAGCAAAGCTTCATTTCAAAGATATTGGAATAGCATTGAAAAGTGCAGAAGAAAATAATATCTCTATACCAGGTACTGCAATGGTAGAAAAATATTTAAGAAAACTTGTAGAACAAGGCGATGGTGAACTGGACTCTTCTGCAATTGGTAAAGTTGTTATTGATGAAAACAGATAACTCTAGTAATTAACTATTTTCATTAGATTGTTTGCAACCTATAAACAATTAATTTCACTACATCTCGACGCATTTCGCTGAATAATTGTTGCTCTTCTTCATTAGCACCTAACAAGTTATCTATATCAAAAACAAAATCACGGTTTAAAGCTATTGTTTGTTGTTGCAATAAAATTGATTTATCTGGCCTAATCACATCAAACTTTATTCGTAAATGCAATTCAAACTCACGTGCTTTGCCATCATTATCTACTGTTAGCACTACTCTTTCAGTTTCTTCATTTATAATCCGCAGTACTGCCGTTGCAGATTTAGAGACAACAATATTTATGTTATTAGACCTAAGATTTCTTTCTAATAAGCGCAACATCTCTTCACTTGACGTTGTACTTTGAATATGAGTGTTATAAAGCTCTTCATCAAATTCAGCTTCACCTGCTAAATGAAAACCACACCCGGAAATAACACACGCGATTAGTACTATTTGTATGCATCTAAACATCATTACTTAACAACCACATTAACTAACCGACCAGGCACTATAATCACTTTTGCTATTATTTTATCTTCTGTGAATTTTTTCACATTACCATCATTTAGAGCAGCAGCTTCTATTTCTTGTTTATCAATGCCCATTGGCACTGTGATCGTAGCACGCTTTTTACCATTCACCTGCACAACAAGCTCCATATCATCTTTCTTTAAAGCACTTGCATCTACTTCGGGCCATTGCACCTCATTAATAGCTTGTTTATTTCCCAATCTTTGCCACATCACATGACACGCATGAGGAATTATAGGCGCCAACATCAAAATTATGGCTTCGAGAGTTTCTTGGCGTACAGCTACGCCTTGCACCGAAGCATCCTCAAAACTTTGTAACTGGTTGGTTAATTCCATATTTGCTGCAATTGCAGTATTAAAGGTATGCCGTCGGCCCATATCATCAGAAACCTTCTTTATCGTTTCATGCAACTTACGGCGCAGTGAGGCCTGTTCTTTTGTGATTTCTTTTGTTATTTCTTTTAGATTTATGGAGTTGATGGTCTGATTATTTTCAGAGTGTTCATCAACTAAACGCCATAGTTTATTTATGAACCGAAATGATCCTTCTACTGCAGTATCAGACCACTCCAGCGTATGTTCAGGAGGCGCTGCAAACATTACAAACAAACGCACAGTATCTGCACCATATTTATTGATCAATGCCTCAGGATCAACCGTATTCCCTTTTGATTTTGACATTTTTGAGCCATCCTTTAACACCATACCTTGTGTTAATAAATTTAAAAATGGCTCATCACACTTATATAAACCTTCATCCCTCATAAGTTTATTGAAAAATCTAGCATATAATAAATGCAACACTGCATGCTCAATACCACCAATATACTGATCTACAGGCATCCAATATTTTACTCGCTCATCTAGCATTACCTCATCATTATCAACACTGCAATATCGTGAAAAATACCAGCTTGACTCAAAGAACGTGTCAAATGTATCCGTCTCTCTCTTAGCCGATGACGCACAGGAAGGACAGTTAACATTTGAGAATTCTTCCAAATTATTCAAGGGTGAGCTTGCACCATCAAAATCTATATTTTCAGGCAACAGAACAGGAAGATCATTCTCAGGTACAGGTACAGAACCACATTTTTCACAATGGATTATTGGAATCGGACATCCCCAATAACGTTGTCGTGATACTCCCCAATCTCGCAATCGATAATTTACTTGTTTACAACCTTTATCTTTACTTTCTAAGTATTCTGCAATTTCTTCAAATGCTTGTTGTGAACTAAGGCCATTAAACTGCATAGAATCAAATAGCCATCCTTTTTCTGTAAATGCTTTTTGTGATACATCAACAGATTGAGCACTTTTGTCTTCAGCTACCACAGGCTTAATGGCTAAGTTATATTTTGTTGCAAATTCCCAATCACGTTGGTCATGAGCTGGCACGGACATCACTGCCCCTGAGCCATATTCTGCAAGCACAAAATTTGCGATCCATACTGGAATTTTTTCACCTGAAATAGGGTGTTTTGCAAATAACCCGGTATCTATTCCACGTTTTTCAATCGTACTCATGTCTGCTTCAGACACTTTCATTTGCTTACAACTAAGAATAAATTCTGCTATTTGTGAAGATTGCTCAGAAACTTGTTTTGCAAGTATATGTTCTGCTGCAATAGCGACATATGTAACACCCATTAATGTATCAGGACGCGTGGTATATACACTTATTGAATTCTTAACCGCATTCTGAACACCTTCTATATCAAATTTTATTTCGACACCTTCCGAACGGCCTACCCAATTATTTTGCATGACCTTTACTTGCTCAGGCCAACCCTCTAATTTATCTAAATCAGCCAATAATTCATCAGCATATTCAGTAATTTTCAGGAACCATTGTTCAATTTCTTTCCTCTCAACCACAGCACCTGAGCGCCAACCACAGCCATCAATAACTTGCTCATTAGCCAATACGGTCTGATCAACCGGATCCCAGTTCA
>CAZFEP010000062.1:0-12607 GCA_964517365.1 uncultured Thiotrichales bacterium
AAGAAATATGCTCCTGCAATTTCTGCACTTCCGCCATCCATGGCGGTCGAAGCAGTCATTTGATACAAAAGACTTTGATTTGAAAGCATCATCCAGGATGCGTCTCATATTCGCACATCCTTGTGCTCACTAAGTAATCGAAAGTGGATGAATTTAATAATATTAATTCAATCTAAAGCGCTACTTCTGGTGTGTATGACATCTATAGTGCTCTTTTCGTATTAAGCTCGCCATCGACTTCATTCAAGCGTATGGTCAATCTAAAAAATGGATGATCACATTTAGGTTGTTCACTTCTTTCTTACTTACTTTTAAGTATCTCACTAGGGGCGCATAAATTGAGCGGTATTGAAAATATTAAAATTAAAAGATTAGATCCGAATCGTCGGCCTAGTTTAAAAAATGCTAAGTATATTGATGTTTTTTATGAGCTTTCGCAAAAAGCACCACGTGATTGGTGTGGAGATTTTAATTTACTATTTTCTAAAAGTTCTTTGAATGTAAAAATAAACCCAGAAGAGGGTCTATATGTAGAAACTTGGGTGAGAGATTTAACTCATATCCAGAATGAATTGGATCAAATTAAAGAAATTATAAAGACCTGCAATAAAAATTATATTGATCAAAAACTCAAAGAAGCAGCAGCGCTGCAACGAACAGACAATGTTCAAGGTGATAGCAAGAATGAGGCCTTAGATAAGGTGCTTGATCTTTTAATCTTTGATTGAATATTCAGTAGGAGCTTTGACGGCTAATTAGTGGGTGCAGGTTATCGAAAGTAAGTAATACGATAACAAAACACTAGAGTAAATCTTTAACGGCTTCACGTTCTGCAAGCAATTCTTTTTCGCTTTGTTTCATCATTTCTAAACAAAAGTCATTTTGTTGTAAGCCTTGTACTACTTCAAAACTTCCGTTGTTGCAGGTGACCGGGAAAGAATACATTAAACCTTCTGTAATGCCATAATCTCCTTTTGAAATGATACCCATGCTCACCCAATCGTCACTACCAAGTACCCAGTTGCGCATGTGGTCAATGGCTGCAGAGGCTGCAGAGGCCGCCGATGATGAGCCGCGTGCTTCGATTATTTCGCCACCACGTTTCTGAACGCGTGTAATGAACTCGTTTTTATACCATGCATCTTCTACCAGTGATTGCGCATCTTTGCCATTGATGGTGCAGTGACTAATATCTGGAAATTGTGATAGCGAATGATTGCCCCAAACGACCATTTTTTTGATATCGGTTACCTTGGCACTTGTTTTTGAGGCAAGCTGGCTAATGGAGCGGTTGTGATCCAATCGCATCATGGATGTAAATTGTGAAGGGTCTAGATCCGGTGCGTTATTACATGCAATTAATGCATTGGTATTAGCAGGGTTGCCTACAACAAGCACTTTTACATCTTTGGATGCATTGTCATTGATCGCTTTGCCTTGTGGTCCAAAAATTTTACCATTCTCGCTAAGTAAATCGGCACGTTCCATGCCTTTTGATCTGGGTCTTGAGCCAATAGACAGCACGTAATCTACATCACCAAAGCCTTGATTAACGTCTGCGGTGCAAATGATGTCATGGAGTAACGGGAATGCACAATCACGTAGTTCCATTTCTACGCCTCTTAATGAATCAAGAGCAGGCGGGATTTCAATGAGCTGTAATATTATAGGTTGGTCTGGGCCCAACATGCTTCCTGAGGCCACTCTAAATGCAGCAGCATACCCTATGTTTCCTGCAGCGCCTGTTATGGCTACCCGTACCGCTGGCTTCATGTATTAACTCCTAAATAAACTTCTTAATCAGGTTGGTGTTGTTTTTCTAAATACTCATGTGATTGCATTTCTGTCAGTCGGCTAATGGTGCGTCCAAACTCTGCCTCTAAACGCGTGCCTTCATATAGTTTAGCTGGACTGGCCTCGGCTGACAAAATCAGTTTAACATTACGATCGTAGAACTCGTCAATTAATGTAATAAACCTTCTGGCTTGATCGTCTTTTCCATTAAATATAGGAACATGTGATAACAATACCGTATTAAAGTCTTTTGCAATGGCAATATAGTCGGAAGCGCTTCTAGGGCTATCGCATAACTCTTTAAAATCAAACCAGGCAATGCCTTCTGCATGACGTATGGACTGTAATTCACGGTTATTAACTTTCAACTTTTCCCAAGACTCATTACTCCGTTCCGTCGCTAGCTTTAAAAAGCTGCGTTCTAACCAATCATGAGAGTCTACGTCGATAGGAGAGTTGTATAGGTCATTGGATTGCAGAAATTCAAATCGATGATCCACATCGCCGTCCAAATGAATAATTTTAGTGTGTTGCTGCAAGAGTTTGATAGTGGGTAGGAATCGTTCACGTTGTAAACCATCTTTATACAACAGACTAGGCTCTACATTGGAAGTGGCAATTAGCGCTACGTTATTTTCAAATAATCCTTCAAGTAAGCCGGCAAGAATCATGGCATCACCAATGTCATTCACAAAAAATTCATCAAAACATAACACTTTGGCTTTGTTTGAAAACTCTTTGGCGACTAACTTTAAGGGGTCTGGTTCATTGCGATAGGTATGCAACATCGTATGCACTTGATCCATAAAGCGATGGAAATGTAGGCGTAATTTATCTTGAAAATGAAAGTTAGAGAAAAACAAGTCCATAAGGAACGTTTTGCCACGTCCTACACCGCCCCATATATAAAGGCCTTGAATGCTTCTTGTATTCGTTTTGCGTGATAGTAGCGTTGTAAATCGATTGATCAGGTTAGATTCATCCGGGTGATCCGCAGCAAGTTCATCATGCAAGACCTGTAAGGCTTGAATGACTTGTCTTTGATTAGGGTCTTCAACAAGCTGTTCACTATCAAGTAATGCTTGGTACACGGATTCAATCATTATTCTTATTATTAATTAATCGACTTTTAGGTGCTCAACTCGGCTATCGCTAATGTCTGTTTTTTGTAAGCCTAATCATCCAGTATAAATACAAATCATCTGTTGCGGACGTAATAAGTGTTTAAATAATTGTTCTTGAACATTTTATGAGCGGAGAGGTTAAATGCATGATAAACGTCAATAAAACGTTATAAATCAGTCTACTTACAAAACATTATTGATATAGATTGTCACAAATGTGCCCAAAATTGTCGGTTATTTCATCTTGATCTCTTGCGTCAAAATGATAAGTGCCTGAAAACCAAGAGAATAGAGGTTTTGGCATTAAATATGCTTACTTATTATTGAGCCTCTCAACATGATACGAATATCCTCTATTTGGCATGTTGTTATTCTCGACTCCTCCTGGATTCGGCCGTCTTATTAAGACGGCCTTTTTTTTGCTATAAAAAATGGTTTGAAGAAGAAAATAGATCGGTTCCTTATCGCAAAAATCTACACTATGCTTCACTTCTAGTACCCAATCACCAATAATTCATACATGTCACTCGGCCCATTAATGGTAGATCTCGCTACGGACTGTATGTCTGAAGAAGAGCGTAAATTATTGCAATCACCTCAGGTCGGGGGTGTCATTTTATTTAGCCGTAATTTCAGCAGTGTGGATCGATTGATAACCCTTATTGATGAAATTCATGAACTACGTCATCCAAGATTGTTGATTGCGATTGATCAGGAAGGCGGGCGGGTACAGCGCTTAAGAGAAGGCTTCACACAACTGCCTGCCATCCACCTGTTGGGTAAAGTATATGATTCTGAGCCTAAACGTGCAGGCGAATTGGCCAGGGTGACTGGTTGGTTGATGGCCTCAGAGCTGCGTTCGATCGGTATTGATTTTAGTTTTGCGCCCATACTGGATTTAAATTTCGGGGTTAGCCAAGTGATTGGTGATCGGGCTTTTCACAAGGATCCTGAAATTGTGGCCACGTTAGCAGGACGATATATTCAAGGTATGCGACAAGCCGGCATGCAAGCCGTGGGTAAACACTTTCCTGGTCATGGTGCTGTCACAGCCGACTCCCATATTGAATTGCCAACGGATAATAGAGCGTTCGAAGATATTGCCGCACAGGATTTAGTGCCCTTTAAACGCATGATCGACAATGGACTTGCGGGTTTAATGAGTGCACATGTAGTTTACGAGAAGGTAGATCCTGTTATCGCTACTTTTTCGAGGTTATGGTTGCAAGATGTATTGAGAAAACAAATGGAATTTAAGGGTGTGATCTTTAGTGACGATCTAAGCATGAAAGCTGCAGATTGTAATGATGCCTATTTGCTGCGCACACAAAAAGCACTGGATGCTGGTTGTGATATGGCATTAATTTGTAATACTAGTGAGAATGCTTGTTTGGTAGCCGAGCAGTTAGAGAATTATAATAATCCGGCATCACAAATTCGCTTGACGCGTATGCATGGCGGTAAAGACCCTCAGCCTTATCAAGACTTAAGAGATTCACATGAGTGGAAACAAGCCGTGACTCAGGTGGAGTCGTATCAAGACTCACCTTATGGTGAACTGACGTTATAAAAATATTGTAAAAACTAAAACATGAAAATTGAAAATTTAAATATTACTGCCTTGTTTGGAGATTCAAGTTTAGCGATGTACTTCAAGCCTTGGGTGTTGCAGGTATTCGTAGTGGTGTTAGCAGTTTTATTAATTAATTTTGCGTTTAAAATATTTTTACGAAAATTAGCTACCCGAGCAGAGAAAACTGAAAATCCTTGGGATGACGCGTTTATAGATGCAGCTAGCAAACCGTTTCGTTTTTTGGTTTGGGTGATTGGCATTTTGTTTGCTGCAGAAATTGTAGCCAGTCAAAGTGATGCTGAGATATTTCGTGCGATTGAGCCCATTCGAAACGTAATGATAGTAGCTACACTGGCATGGTTTTTAATTCGTTTTGTTAAAGAATTTGAAACAGCCTACATCAGGCGTCAACGTGAAAAAAATAAACCAGTAGATTTAACCACTGCTAATGCATTAGCTAAACTAGTTCGTGCCTCGATATTTATTACGGCTGCATTGGTGATGTTGCAAACCCTTGGGTTTAGTATTTCAGGTGTATTAGCATTTGGAGGGATAGGGGGTATAGCGGTAGGCTTCGCAGCCAAAGATCTTTTGTCTAATTTTTTTGGTGGTTTGATGGTGTATCTAGATCGACCCTTTAAAGTGGGTGACTGGATTCGCTCTCCTGATAAAGAAATAGAGGGCACGGTTGAAGAGATTGGATGGCGACAAACGCGCATACGAACTTTTAGTAAACGTCCTATATATGTTCCTAATTCAATCTTTATGAACATCATTGTAGAAAACCCTTCACGGATGTCGCATCGAAGAATTTATGAAACGATGGGGCTACGTTATAACGATATTTCTGTTGTAGATAAGATTGTTAATGAAGTGAAACAAATGTTACTTAGCCATAAAGAAATTGATACCAATCAAACTATGATCGTAAACTTTAACGAATTTAATGAATCATCAGTTGATTTCTTTATCTATACTTTCACGAAAACAACAAATTGGGTTAGATTTCATGAAGTAAAGCATGAGGTACTATTAAAAGTATATGAAATAGTAGAAAAGCATAATGCAGATCTGGCGTTTCCTACACGTGTTTTTCAAGTTGAAAATAATGACACAAGTGTGTTAACTCAGTCTCAGTCCTAATCTCAATCTCAATAGATAACGAAGTTAGAAAACATTCATGGAAGAAAGTTTAAATCAGCAAGACCTTGTTAAGATTCGTGAAAACGCGGATGTTTTAGTTACTGAGGAAGACGTCAATCGAGCGATTGATGTAGTGGCCAAAAAAATTGAATCTAGCTTTGGTGGTGAGGTGCCTATTTTGTTATGCGTTATGAAAGGTGGCTTGATGTTTACCTCGGCATTAATGCAGCGTGTCCATTCACCTATGGTGCTGGATTATGTTCATGTTGACCGTTATCGTAACAAGACACAAGGCAGCAGTATTCATTGGCATAAAGAACCGGATGCTTCTCTAAAAAATCGTGTTGTTATTATTGTTGATGATATTTTAGATGAGGGTTATACCTTGCAAGAGCTTATTGCCTATTGTGAGGCAAAGGGTGCCAAGAGAGTTCTATCTGCTGTGTTATTGAAAAAGAAACTGTCAAATAATCCAACAAATATAACGCCTGATTTTATTGGTCTTGAGGTGACGGATCGATATGTATTTGGATGGGGGATGGACTATAAAGGATACTTGAGAAATTTATCGTCTATTTATGCCATTGCAGATGATGCTTCTTAAGTATGACTAAGCTTGCAATTATTGGTGGCACCGGCCTTACATCAATTGAAGAACTCGAGCTTATTTCAAGTGAGAGAGTAGAAACGCCTTATGGAGCACCTAGTTCAGATTTGCTTAAGGGTGAGTTTGGTGGGAAAGAACTTATATTTCTTGCCCGTCATGGCAAAGATCACACTATTCCACCTCATAAAGTTAATTACCGTGCAAATATCTGGGCGTTACGGAAATTGGGTGTTAGTGAAGTGATTGCGATTGCTGCAGTGGGTGGCATCCATAAAGATATTCCACCTGAGAAAATAATAATTCCTGATCAAATTATTGATTATACCTATGATCGTAGACATACATTTTTTGAAGAAGCATTAGATGAAGTTACTCATATAGATTTTACACATCCATATAGCGAAACCCTTAGACAAAAACTCTTGCAAGCTGCTGTGGATAGTAATGTGAATGCTTATTGTGGTGGTGTATATGGCGTAACACAAGGACCCAGATTAGAAACTGCTGCAGAGATTAAACGTATGGAAAGAGATGGCTGCGATATTGTAGGCATGACAGGTATGCCTGAAGCATCGTTAGCTAGAGAGCTTGGCCTTGGCTATGCATGTTGTGCGTTATCAGTGAATTGGGCAGCAGGTAAAACGGATAGTGAAATTACGATGGACGACATTAGACAAGTCATCGGAACGGGAATGATGTCTGTTAAAACGTTGTTAGTAAAATTATTGTCGACGTAT
The DNA here is from genome assembly GCA_964517365.1 of uncultured Thiotrichales bacterium. Classification (GTDB taxonomy): domain Bacteria; phylum Pseudomonadota; class Gammaproteobacteria; order UBA4575; family UBA4575; genus JABDMD01. The sequence continues at coordinate 6,979 of CAZFEP010000062.1, forward strand.
TAAGTGATTGTTTGAAGATTTAAAAAAATATATTTAATTTCATTAACCTAAAAACCAAGCTTAACTGAACAGACTTCTTTGGTTATACACACATAATAATTAGGTTTATTTAATATTAAATACTTTCATATCCATGTTGGTTTATTTGATATTGAACTCGCATTCAACTGATCTCGTCGATATAAAGAAATCCTCTTCTCTTATGTGACCTGGTCGCACTATTACTTAAATTGTGTTTTTTTATTTTTTCAACGTGAGTGATTTCACAACAATAAAGTGTGTGGTTATTAGAATACTTCAACTGGCATTTAGTGCAGTTGGTCAATAAATAAAATACTACAACAGATTTGTGGTTATTTGTTGATACTTTTTACTTTGCTAACTGATTACATATACGGAATCCATGGAGGGTTGTATGAGAGGGAATTCAAAATTTAAAAAACTGGTTATTGGTATCGTGTTTTCTACATGTGTATCCATGACATCTGCTAATGCTGCCATTATCGAACTTGCGTTGGTGATAGATGGTTCGGGTAGTATCTCAAGCTCCGACTTTGCATTGCAAACGGGTGCTTATGACAACATTTTCAGCAATGACTTTCTAGGTGGCTTTGTTAATCCTGGTGATACTTTATATGCTGCGGCATATCAGTTTTCCTCTTCGAGCAATGCAACATTAGAAATAGGTTGGACGTTAATTGATACCAATGCGGCTGCTGCAGCTTTTGGTGGAATGTTTCCTGGCATTACTCAACAAAATGGGGCTACCAATACTGCTGGTGCGGTAAATACTGCAGTTGCTGGCATCCTTGGTAATGGAATTGATGGTGATAGGCTTGTAATCGATGTTTCTACTGACGGCTTACCAAACTTTGGTGGTGGCGAAGCTGGTGCAAATGCTGCTGCAGCGAATGCATTACTCGCGGGAATAACGGTTAACGCTATTGGTGTAGGAAGTGGAGTCGTAGGTGATGATTTTTTAAATGATTTTTCAACTGCTGGTGGTGGATTTTTTGAAACTGCTGCTAACTTTAATGATTATGAAGATGTGCTAGCTAGAAAAATCAGAAGAGAAATAACTGGTAACCCTGATCCTATGGATCCGGTAGACCCTGTGAATCCAGTAGATCCTATGGATCCGGTAGACGTGCCTGAACCCGCTTCTATGCTTTTATTAGGTATTGGTATGTTGGGTCTTGGTGCTGCAAGAAGAAAGAAATTAATTTAAGCAGAGTTTGTTGCTTATTATAAATTAATTAATTTAATACTTTATTTATATCAAAGCCTCACTTTTTAAGTGGGGCTTTTTTTATGTCTGACATTCTATAAGTCTGATGTTTTATGATTTGATAGATGGATTAACTCGCCGGCCTGATTTCAACCAGAATGCCTAAGTAGGGGTGGTCAATATAATGTAGTGTGCTGCTGCGCATTTTACGATGTGTCTTAATAGGAAAGTCTGCAAGTACACGATTACGACCGAGTGCATCACTTGACGAAATATTAAAGGCTTTTCGATAGGCTAGATCGGTATACACATGTAGGAACCTTCCAAGAACCACCTTAACAGTACCGTCTAGTTCATTTGCAGGTTGATTTGCAAACGACCGTTCACTGAATTCATTTTTATAATTCTTGCCAGCACTGACACGTACCGAGATGGCATCTTCTCTTGCTAATCCTGGTTGTAACCAAGACATGTGTTTTAGCACTTTGTATTGCCCGGACTTGTTAAGTGCATTGGCTTTGCCTGAAAGCGAAAAGGTATCGGAGGAGAGTGGAATAAAACCGTTTGACTGTGAACCTTGATTAAGTGAAATTGAACCACCAAGGTCTGGGGTGACTACTTGATTTGAAATATGGACAGAGTCACTGCTTACACTATTATTTGCAAAAAATATCATTTCAACAATGTAATCTTTACTACTGGCTACTTGTGAAAATAACAAGAATACTAGGGTCAATAAAAGGTGATTGAGTTTACGCATAGAGTGATTTATGAGTGGTTAGGCAGCTTTCTGTAATTGTAGATCATTTAATAGATTGACGATGGTGTCAATTCGTTCCCCAATATTTTCAGTTTCTGTATATACCGTGAGCTTTTCTGATCCATCCAGCTTGAATTTGTCTGGTTGTTGCAGAATAAGCTCTAGAATCTTAGTAGTATCTATGTTGGGTGATTTGCCAAAATGAATGCGTACATTTTCATGACTTGCTTCAACACGCGATACACCAAAGCTACTGGCCAATAATTTCAAGTGGGTTACCAAAAACAGGTTTTTTGCATATTCAGGTAATAAGCCATAACGATCGATTAGTTCAATCTCAACGTCGTCCAAGTCGTCATTGGTTTTAGCACTAGAAATACGTTTATACATAACGAGTCGACCATGGATATCGGGCAAATAATCATCAGGAAGTAAAGCAGGTTCACCTAAGTTGATTTCAATGCCTTGGTCTAATGGTTGATCAAGGTCTGGTATTTCGCCGGCTTTTAATGCCTCAACTGCACGACTCAGAAGTTCATTATAGAGTGTAAAGCCGACCTCATGGATTTGCCCACTCTGTTCCGCGCCTAACAACTCACCCGCACCACGAATCTCAAGATCATGAGTTGCCAGCGTAAACCCTACGCCGAGATCTTCTAAAGACTCGATTGCCTCTAAACGCTTGACGGCATCGGGTGTCATAGAGGCACGTGGGGGTGCCATCAGATAAGCATAGGCACGGTGATGGGAGCGGCCAACGCGTCCTCTGATCTGATGTAATTGTGAGAGTCCAAGTTTATCCGCACGGTTGATGATAATGGTATTAGCCGTCGGTATGTCGATTCCATTTTCAATAATGGTTGTGCAGACTAATATGCTGAAACGTTGATGATAAAAATCCAGCATCACTTGTTCAAGATTTTTTTCAGGCATTTGTCCATGTGCAATGCGGATTGAGCTGTCCGGTAAAAGTTGCTGAATATCTTTGGCAACTTTTTCAATAGTCTTTACTTCGTTGTGTAAGAAGAATACTTGACCACCACGCTTCATTTCACGCAAGCAAGCTTCTTGAATCATGTTGTCATTCCAGGTACCAACAAATGTTTTAATGGCAAGTCGCTGCGTAGGGGGTGTGGCAATAATAGAAAGGTCTCGCAACCCGCTAAGTGACATGTTTAATGTTCTTGGAATCGGTGTAGCCGTTAACGTGAGGATGTCCACTTCTGTGCGCATTTTTTTAAGCAATTCTTTCTGACGCACACCAAAACGTTGTTCTTCATCAACGATTACTAATCCCAGGTTATTAAACTTGATGGATGCGTTAAATAATCTATGTGTGCCAATTACTATATCTACTTGACCGTTTTCTAGCCCGGCAAGCACTTCTTTTTGTTTTTTAGCAGCAATAAATCTTGATAAACACTCAACCTCTATCGGCAAATCGGCAAATCGGTCACTAAAATTTTGAAAATGTTGAGTGCAAAGAAGGGTGGTAGGTACGAGAACGGCAACTTGTTTGCCTGAATTAGCAGCGATAAATGCTGCACGCATAGCCACTTCGGTTTTGCCAAAACCAACATCTCCACAAATCACACGATCCATCGGACGAGTAGATTCCATGTCTTCTGTAACATCTTCAATGGCTTTTAATTGGTCAGGTGTTTCTTCATAAGGAAAAGCGCTGCAAAAGGCATTATTTTCAATGTGATCAATTTTGTATTGATACCCCTGTTTTGCTTCGCGTCTCGAGTAGATGTCCAGCAGTTCTGCAGCTACATCTCTTGCTCTTTTGGCAGCCCGCCTTTTGATATTTTTCCACGCTTCGCCACCTAAATGATGAAGGGGTGCATTTTCTTCAGAAGCACCGCCATAGCGGCTAACTAAATGTAGTGATGAAACGGGTACATATAAAATGTCACCGTCTGCATATTCAAGGGTGAGAAATTCAGTATCAGTACCACTTAAACTTAATGTTTTGAGCCCTCTAAAACGGCCTACACCATGGTCTTCATGAACAACAGGTGAGCCTTCACTTAGATCTGAAAGGTTTTTGATGAGTGATTCGGCATCCCTAATCTGTCTGCGTCTTCGTCTTTTTTGTTTGGCCCGTGCTCCAAATAAATTGCTTTCGGTAATGATGGCAATTTTCTCTTGTTGCAAGATTAAGCCATCGTCTAATGGGCCAAGAGCGATTGAAAGTGGTTGTTCGTTTTCTAAGAACTCATGCCAGGAGTTAATAACCATAGGCTTAACGTTAAAATCTTTTAGAATGTCTAGAATATATTCTCGTCTACCCGGAGATTCTGCTAAAAATAAAATTTTATGCCCGCTGTTTTCAATAAAACGAATTAATTCACTTGCAGGGTCTTTAATGCGTGAATTGATTGTTAGGGTGGGAAGTGCTTGTGCATCAAAATTGTATTGGTCACGATGCAGTTGTTCTAATTCATATTGTTGTAACTTTATTGTGTTGAATTTAAATATGCTTTTTTCAAAGTAATCACTCGAAATCCATAATTGTTTTGGATGAAGAGGTGGTCTTTCTACATCATATTTTCTTTGCTCATAACGATAGAAAACATCGTTTTCAAACTCTGTAGCCACATCTACAATGTCTTCAATTAATACTAATTGGCTATTATCTGGAAGGTAGTCAAAAAAGTTGCTGGTTTCCTCGCAAAATAATGGCAAATAATATTCAATCCCAGATGGCAAATTGTTATTGCTTACACCGCGATAGATAACGCTGTTGTTTGGGTCACCTTCAAACTGGATTCTATAATTTTTTCGAAAACGCTTAATCGCTTTCTCATCAGTAGGAAATTCTCGTGCAGACAGTACTTGAAATGATTCAACTTTCTCTATTGATACTTGTGTTTCAGGGTTGAAGGTACGAATAGTTTCAATTTCATCATCAAACAAATCAATTCGATAAGGCTGACTGCTACCCATTGGGAACAAATCTACTATAGAGCCACGCACGGCAAACTCACCATGTGTGATGACTTGCGAAACATATTGGTAACCAGCTTTGATTAGCGTTTGCTTAAATTCTTCAAGATCTAACTTATCACCAGTTGAGAGATGTAGTGACTGACCAAGTAGAAAGTCTTTCGAAGCTAATTTAGATAATATGGTGCCAGCAGAAATTATTAATGCACCTTGCTTGGTCTTAGGTAACGCACTTAACGCTAAGATCCGGTCAGAGATAATATCTTCATGTGGTGAAAATACGTCATACGCCAAGGTTTCTGAATCTGGAAACAGGTAGATATCGATACCCGGCTTGCAAAAAAAGGTCAGCTCGGTCTCAAGGCTATGAGCCGTTTGGATATCGGGAGCAATGATTAGGGTCAAGCCGTTAAACTGTTCTATTGCTTTGGCGAGTGCTAGGCCTTTGCTGCATCCATAGGTGCGCCCCCAGGTAACATGAGAGTGTTTTTTATTGGGTAATGGGGGATTAAAGATGCTCATTGTTTACATGGAAAGATTTGTATTTGATCTTGTCTACTGATCTGGTCTACCGATCTGACCTACTGGTCTGGTCTATTAGTCCGGTCTGCAGCTCAAGCAGCTCATTTAATTCGTTTGGTGACTCAAATGGCAAGGTATTCTACTGATTGTATTCGCCAATTTCAGGC
>CAZFEP010000063.1:0-1423 GCA_964517365.1 uncultured Thiotrichales bacterium
TCTACAATTTCTTGGCGGCGTTCGATAGGAATAGCAATGGTGCTTATGGGTTTTCTACCTGGTGGCAATTCATCGATCACAGAATAATCCAAATCTGCATAAGCGGTCATGGCCAGGGTTCTTGGAATAGGGGTTGCCGTCATAATTAACTGATGAGGGTGCTTGCCATCCTGAATGCCTTTTTCACGCAATGCCAAGCGTTGATGCACACCAAAGCGGTGCTGCTCATCAACAACAATAAACGCTAATTTTTTAAACTCTACACCTTGTTGAAATAATGCGTGAGTACCAATAATTGCGTTTGCAGTACCTGATGCAATCAACGCCTTCATTTCATTGGCTTTGCTGGCTGTGAGCTTTCCTGATAACCATGCTATACGAACTCCAAGCGGCTCTAGCCATTTAGTAAAGTTACGTAGATGTTGTTCGGCCAATATTTCAGTCGGCGCCATCATAACCGCTTGATAACCTGCCTCAATAGCTTGCAAGCATCCTGCAATCGCTACCAATGTTTTACCACTACCTACATCACCTTGTAGTAAACGTAACATTGGGTATGGATTACTTAAATCTGAAAATAAGGTTTTAATCACTCGTTTTTGTGCACCAGTTAATTCAAATTCAAGCTTGTCTAACAAACCCTGATATAACGTTCCTTCGGACTGTATTGAAACGGCATCCTGCTTTTGCATCTGTAACCTAAGTTTGGACAAGCTTAGTTGTTGAGCCAGCAGCTCTTCAAAAGCCAAACGACGCTGCATAACATGCTTGCCTGACGACAATGCTTCGGTATCTGCTTCTGGAGGGGGGCGATGCACATATTTTAATGCATCGACAATACTGACATTCTGGCCATCAATACGCGGGGGTGCTGGCAGAAGGTCTAGTTTAGGTGCATCATTATTGCCTTCCGATTCTGTAGCCCATTGCAGCGCTTGTGAAGTGAGGCGGCGGAGACTGAGTTGGTGTAAGCCCTCTGTAGTGGAATATATAGGAGTTAAATGATCTTCAACTTTAGTCGTTTCATCATTATGTAGAATCTCATATTCCGGATGCACCATTTCTGGAACTTTGAGACTTCGTCTAATTTCACCGAAACATCTAATTTTTGTACCAGTAGAAAGATTCTCACGTTGGGATTTATTAAAGTAAAAAAATCTCAACTGCACTCTACCGGTGCCATCTTCTACACTCACCAACAGCATACGTCGCTTTCGAAATACAACTTCACTGTGTGCAATCGTACCGATTACTACACATTCTTCGCCTGTTCGCAATGCACCCACTGGCCGGATACGTGTGCGATCTTGATAACGAATAGGCAGATGAAATAACAAATCTTGAACCGTATAGATTTGTATACGCTGTAATCGTTCTGCAGCTTTCGGCCCTACACCTTTAAGTGTCTCTACCGAGGGAAAAG
>CAZFEP010000063.1:1523-6644 GCA_964517365.1 uncultured Thiotrichales bacterium
GCAGCACGTGCCGGGTAAGGTTCCACAAAATACTCTGCCATAACTTCATTCACTAATGGGAAATGACTTAAATCTGTTAGAAATATATTTACCTTAACAAGCTTATCCAACGAACCGCCCGCGGCTTGTGCAACTGCTTTAAGATTATCGAATACCTGACTAATTTGAACACGCATATCTCCCTCAACTACTTCCATAGTGTCTGGTATAAGTGGAATTTGGCCAGATAAATACACCGTTGAATTGACTTTAACGGCTTGTGAATATGTACCAATAGCTTGCGGTGCTTGATTAGTTGCAATGATTTCCCTCGACATACGTTCTCCTGGTGTTACAACGTTTATAGTTTATTGAAGTCGCTTAACTTTATATATTTGCGGTATATTATGTATGCTTCGCATAATGCGTGCGAGATGAGTGCGACCCTCTACTGTTAGCAAAACCGTTATCATTGTAGTCGAACCTAGCTTCTCATCAAGTACGATGTTTTCAATATTCGAGCCTGCATCTGATATGGTTGAAGCCACTACGGCTAACACACCGGGCTCATCTGCAGTACGAATAGATATTTCAGCAGTGAACTCGTTGTTTATTTCATTTGCCCAATACACATGTATCCATTTATCACGGCTGGTTGTTTTGCGTTTAGTATTTATACATTTAATATGATGCACTACCAAGCCTTTGCCTGCTGTCATAATTCCTATAATGGCATCACCAGGAATGGGGTGACAGCATTTACCATAACTGACAACCATACCTTCAGTGCCACGAATAGCTAAAGGATGCTTACTTTCACTTTTGCGTCGCAACTTTATCCATCTGCCACGCAAAGATTCAACATGTTTAGCCACAAAGGGCGCCATTCGATTTCCTAATCCAATATCACGAAACAATTGCTCTTCTGTCTCTAACTGCAAATCTTTTAGTAAGTTTGCTTGTTCTCGGCGACTAATATCTTGCCATGACTTATCATAGGCTCTTAATGCTTTATTCAATAAACGCTGCCCAAGCTCCAACGCCTCGTTTCTTTGCATATTTTTCAAGAAATTACGAATGTTTGAGCGTGCTTTTGCAGTAACGATAAAATTCAACCACGCCGGATTGGGCTGCCCATTGGGTGAAGTGATTATTTTTACTGTTTGACCATTCTGTAACGCAGTGCCTAGAGGCTCTAAGCGACGATTAATTTTAGCCGCTACACATGAATTACCAATATCTGTATGCACCGCGTAGGCAAAATCAATAGCTGTTGAATTAATTGGCAATTCCATAATATCGCCACGAGGTGTAAATACATAGATTTCATCTCTATATAGATCTACCTTTACGCTCTCTAAGAATTCTAAAGAGCTACCGGAACGGTTTTGCATTTCCGAGACAGTGCTTAACCATTTTCGAGTACGGACATGTGGAGTTGCATGGTTATCTACGACATTTTTATTCTTATACAACCAGTGTGCAGCAATTCCTGACTGGGCCACTTGATCCATTTCTTCGGAACGCACTTGAACCTCGATAGGCATGCCTTTGGGCCCAAATAAAATAGTATGTAGAGATTGGTATGCATTTTTTTTGGGAATCGCGATGTAATCCTTAAACCTTCCCGGCACAGGTTTATATAAATTATGAATTACACCTAACACGCGATAACATATATCCACATTATCTACGATAATTCTGAATGCAAATACATCATATACTTCAGAAAATTGCAGACTTTTATCCACCATCTTCCTATAAATACTGTAAATGTTTTTTTCGCGACCCTGAATTCGACTTACAATTCCAGCTTTCTCTAAGCGCTCGCAGATATTTTTTTCAACCTCTTGCAATAACTCATCACGATTTATATTTGTACGACGAATTACATCTTTTAAAACCTCATAACGTTTAGGCCAAATCGTTTTAAAACAGAGCTCTTCTAATTCGACACGCAAATCATGCATACCTAAGCGCAATGCGATCGGTGCATAAATATCCAAGGTTTCACGTGCTATTCTTTTTCGCTTATCTAACCTCATTACACTCAAGGTACGCATGTTATGTAAGCGATCAGCTAATTTGATAATGATTACACGCACGTCTTTAACCATTGCGAGCATCATCTTTCGAAAATTCTCAGCTTGAGCTTCTAATTTTGATTCGAATTCAAGATGAGTAAGTTTGCTTACACCATCTACCAATTCTGCAACATCTCCTCCAAACTCAATTTTGATTTGTTCTTTTGCAGTTTCAGTATCCTCTATAACATCGTGCAACATAGCTGCTTGAATGGTTTCAGCATCCATTTTCATTTCAGCTAAAACTTTAGCAACCGATATGGGATGGTAAATATAAGGTTCGCCGGACTGGCGTGTTTGACCTTCATGCGCATTTGCACTAAAAAGATATGCTTGGTAGATTTTTTTTACATGCTCAGGATCTAGGTAGTCTTCTAGTAACTCACATAGATCACTAATTAAAAATCGAGGAGACTGCTCTATAGCAGGTGGGGTTTTCGCCGAATCTTTTGCCGATTCTTGGGCCAGACCACTAAATTGATTTGTGGTTGTTCCTGTGGCCATCTTTATACTTGATTGCGTGGCTAGTCGCTACGCTGCATGGTTATGGTGAAAAACCATTAACAATACTTAGTCTCCATCGTTTGAAGTATCCGGTATGGTTGGAATTCCAAATTGTGGAGTCGGATCAGCCTGGGTGGTGTCTTGCTTTTCAGCACTTTCACCAAATGGGTTGCTTGCAGGTGTACTTTCGGTACTTGCACCAAGCTCTTTAGCTAGCAGCTCTTCCATAGTAGGAGCAGGTGAAACAGATTCTGTCTCCTCCGTTTGACTTGAAGCGGGCTGACTTGTTTCTGCTGAAGATAATGCACTAGAAAATGGGTTTGCGGTCTGCTCATCCGATTGCTGAACACCGGAACTTTGTCCCTCTGGTGCTGGCTGTGTAAGTTCACGACTTATCTCTGCATGTAATGCGGCTGCAAGATCATCTTCATCAAACGGTAGATCATCTTCAACAGGTTTAGCGAGTGCCGCTTCCATCATTTCTTCGTCTACAAGACCTTCTTCAATTTCGCGAAGTGCCACTACCGTTGGCTTATCATTTTCCCATTCAACTAATGGTTCAGTACCCATAGAAAGTTGGCGTGCGCGCTTACTGGCTAGCAACACTAGCTTAAATCGATTTTCTACATGGTCAAGACAATCTTCTACCGTTACACGGGCCATCGGATACTCCTAAAAATACTATTAATTTGGGACTTAAATTTGAAATTTTGCAGTGATTAAGCTGAGCAAGTGTAGCGAATTTGCGGCTCCGCTTCTAGCACCCATTATTGGCAATCTTTAATGTTTCGGCAATAATTCATCTATAAGCAGTTTTACATTATCCTCATCAATAGGGTGGAAATCACCCTCGCCCGCTATCAATGCGGTTAGCTCACGTTGTGCCTGATCAAAATTGTCATTTAGTACTATATGGTCAAATTCTGCATAATGACTCATTTCACTTTCTGCATCTCTCATTCTTCGCGCAATAATGTCTTCACTATCCTGCCCTCGACCTCGCAAGCGGGATTCTAATGCCGCTTTAGAAGGTGGCAGTATAAATATGGATTGTGCCCCCTTAATTTTCTCGCGCACCAGCTCTGCTCCTTGCCAATCTATTTCGAGAATAACTTTTAATCCTTGATTTAATAGCTTTTCTACTGAAGCTTGCGAAGTACCATAAAAATGGTCAAAAACCTTTGCATATTCAAGAAATTCATTCTGCTTGATCATTTGTAAAAACACTTTATAAGAGATGAAGAAATAATTTTCACCATCCACCTCCCCTGGTCGCATCTCTCTAGTGGTATGCGAGACTGAAACCACTACATCTGTAACGTCATCAACTAATGCCTTTACTAAGCTTGTTTTACCCGCACCAGATGGAGCGGATACAATAAATAAATTACTATGGTTCATACTTTTATATCATACACAAAATAAAAAGGCCTCGCTTAGCGAGGCCTTCACTTACAAAATAATTAAATTAACTTTACGTTTTTGTTAAGGGTACCAAAGCAATCTCAACTCTACGGTTTTGTGAACGACCCGTAGCTTCATCATTGCTCGCCACTGGATAATCCTCGCCATATCCATAGGTAGCTAAACGAAGCGGTTGTATATCTCTACTTTGAAAATACTGTGATACAGCATTAGCACGCTTTTCGGACAGTGACTGGTTGTATTCAGATGCACCTGTGCTATCCGTATGACCCATAACTTCAACTAGCGTCTTATCAAACTCATCCACTACGATTGAAACAGAATTCAGTACTGCAAAAAAATCACCATTAATATCTGCACTATCGGTTGCAAAAGTAACATTTCCAGGCATATTCAAAATTATATTTTCACCATCACGCGTTACACTTACTCCGGTTCCTGCAAGTTTCTGCCTTAGCTTGGCCTCTTGCACATCCATATAATAACCTACGGCACCACCCGCTAAAGCACCCACACCAGCACCAATTAATGCGTGCTTGCGTCGCTCGCGACTATCATCACCTGTTATAAGACCTATCACAGCTCCAGTGGCTGCACCCGCACCGGCACCAATTACGAGTTTACTGGTTTGCTTCTCGCCCGTGTATGGATTCACGGTTGAACACGAAGCTAGAACGAGGACCAGAAATGTGAACCCTATAAAATTTAATGGAATATTCAATAGTGGTAGTTGCTTCATTACTATCTCCTTTATGCAAATTGCTCATTATTTATATGCCTTATATAAATTGATGAGTTGCATTGTTGTTGACTCAAATTACTTAAACTTAATTAAACTTATATTTATTTACAAAAAATTAAATTAAGAGAACTGAATTAAGTCTCCCTCAATGGTTTACATTTTGACCCTATGTAAAATAGGTGGTTCAGTATTATTACCACCTATTATCTCGCAGCTTGTCGTTCGTTTTAACCATTTAGATTTCCATATATCGGTATATTCACACCATGCATCTAGAGTCGATTATTGCCTGTTTCACATAGCAGTAATTGCAGTCAAACTCATGTAACGAATTTAATTTAAAGAACTTTTGTTCATAAGAAATAGTGTAAATATAGTACTTCATGG
>CAZFEP010000063.1:6744-12516 GCA_964517365.1 uncultured Thiotrichales bacterium
AAAATAACTAATGATACAGCAACATATCGCAACAAAAATACGAGAGTATTTACCAGAAATTCATGCTGAAGATATAAATTTTGATGACAGCGTTGAGCAACCCCATCTCAACGACTTAAAAATATTTTCTGAATCCATTCAAACTTGGTCTCATACCGTTCTTGAGAAAGAAAAACTTCCTACTCTTGCGCATGAAGCTCTCCCTTTAATCAACAAGTACAGCCACAAATCTGACCAGGGTTGCGCGTTAAGAATGATTGTCGAGTTGAATGCATTAAACACATCAATACAAAATAATGATGCCGGTACAGCAGCACTTGCTAGTATGAAGTTACTTGAACATGTATGGAATAGCTCAATATTTAGAATCACTCAAGATGCAGCCACCAAAAATGACATCATTACGCCTTCTAATGTTGCCGCTAAAGATATAATTACAAGCAAAAACAATACAGATGACCCCAGCAAACAACTCTATCAAGAGACTATTAATAATTTAAAAGATAAATACCCGCACTGTAATGTAAATGCATTACGACTATTAGCCGCAACACGCTTAAATATCAATAAACAAAAACTAGACGAACTTGATATTACTCCTGAGTAGTCCTTGAATAATGAACGATACTAACCATAATCATGATTTATTTAGCGCCTCATTGGAGACGATTGCTACGAGCAAACGTGTTGAAAAGTTTCAACGCTTCAAAAACGATTTTCAACGAGAATGTGATGCGACCTTAGATAATGCCCAGGAATGGATTAAAGCAGAACTACCCATTGTTACAGACTATGTAGATGCTGCTGCAGTAAAAGACGAACTAAGACAAAGCAAAACATCCGATAGACGAAAACATTTACTGTCAGCTTTATTATTTGAGAAAAGTCTGCGTGAAGCTATAAACCATAACAATGCAGCAACTGCTGCCATCATGGCGATGCACATGTTTAACCATATGTGGCAAGCTAAAGTCGAACTCAATGGAACACTTCCAGCGGTCACAGGCAATACTAATATCGCACCAGTAGAGTCGTCACAAACAGCTCTTGCGGATGAAACATATAACGATACCAGAGAAAAAATTCTTACCAGTTTAATTGAAAAGGGTGAGAAACTAATTCAAGACTCCCAAATTCAACCTAAAACAAAAAAAGAGCAAGTTAATAAACCAGTCAGCAAACCCTCTCCACCCGTGCTACATGATAAAGCAGTAAAAAACAAGAAAAGCTTTGTACCACAGAAGAAATCAGACCTTTGGCGCCAAGAAGAAGAAAAAGCTAAACATCAAAAAAGATTTGGATTAGCACAAAACAAAAAACCACATAAGAAATCGCAAGGAATGCTTTCGAAAGTTGCAACAAAGTTTCCACTGAGAAAAAACAAAGCGAAAACATTTGAAGCTAATGCGGATAAAAATAAAATAGCCGAAAAGAGCATTGATGACTCACTACTGGAAGACCCTAATCGTTCTGCAATAATGGTTAACCCTGGATTCTCGAAAAGCATTGATGACTCGTTGATACAAGAACGCTCAAAAATGATGGGCAAGCCAAATGAGTCTGGCGTCACTGTGCACAAAATGATTAAGGCACGCAATCATGATAAACAGGAACCAGGTAGCAATACCATTATTATGAAATTAGCATCTGGCTCCGCTAAACGATCCGATGCAAATCTTAGCGTTCCTGAACAGTGCCAACAGGCTATTAACATGCTTACCGAGCAATTTCCTGGCTATGATATGGTTGCTATTCGCCATATGGCAGCCGAAAAAGTTGGCGTCTCACCCCAATACATTGAAAACCTAAATATTCTTCCGGAAAAAACAGCCTGACTTGATTTACATGTCGACTAGTTTGCGTATTGAAACGCATGGTCCCAAATGTAATCTAAAATATATTTTGCCTCAGCAGGTTCAGCTACCTGATATTTTCCATCCGCTAATTTTTCAATCACTGCTTTCTCTGCTCCGTTTTGTAACGGTGCCCGCATTGCTTGCAATTGATTCAATGCTCGCTGCATATCCAACTCCGAGTCCATCAAGAATTCATTCTTGATCCATATCTTTGTTTTATCTTCTATTTCTTTGTCGTCAAGAGGTCGCTTTTCATTAACGAGTAATGTGTATATCAATATAGCCTCTTTAGTTTGTTCTTCTTCAGAAGAATCTACAATCGCATTTAATGTTCCTTGTGATACATCCAAACTCTTAAAAAATAAAACATCAGTAACTTTCTTTAAAAACTCAAGCCGCTTACTTTTATACTTCACATATTGTCGCACTGCAAAACCACCCAGTGCCATTGAGGTAGATAACACAGCAACAAGTAATGGATATATAGCTTTTTTATCATCTGATTCTACATTGAATTTTTCACCTAAATCCCACCCAAAAACCAGCAAAGCAACGGCACCAATCAATAAACCCAAACTTGGCAAAACTTTTATCGCCATAGGAATTGCAGCACCCAATGCAGGCACACCAAGCATCATTTTATCTTTCCAGCTCATACTTATTTTAACGTTAGGAAATAGCAGCTCTAGATCGTAATGCGGTATATTTTTATATAAATACAAATAGACTTTGCCTGGTGAATAATTTAAATCCTCCTTATCTTTTTTATCATCGAAATAGTCTTTACTTTTTATATGCAGCAATACCGCTACACGATCATAGTTTTCGAAAACGATCTTTTTGTTTCTAAAAAAACGTTTTACAGTTACTTCTTTAGTGCTACTTCCACGATAAAATAATTTAATGCGTTGATAGTCATTTAAATCTACATCTGTATTCACTGGAACAAGCGAAAATGTTTTAAATGCTTTTTCTATCTCTGCCTGTTTTAATTCATGGAAATTAGCATCTTGCAAAGTACTACCAAAGGTTTCGGCAAGGATATCTGCTTGAAGCTTTAACTCGTCATCGCTCAACTTTGGATATAATGGTGTATCTTGGTTAGGGCTTAAGTAAGCATACGCTTGCTTCATCTGCTCTAGCTTTTTTTGTGAAATATAATGTTGATAAGCCGCTAATATCTCTGCAAAAGAACGAAACTGACGTATCTGCTCTTCACTTAAATCAGGTTGGCTACAGCACTTATTGACCAATACGTGACGGCTACATGGAATAAATTTCATTTCTATATAATCTAGAATCTATTAGCACAAACAAAAACGCCTAGAATAATTTCTAGGCGTTTTGAGTTCTCATAAAAAGAAAATGAATAATAATTATTTTTTTATCATTCGATAAAGCAATAATAAAATTAAAGCACCGACTACTGCAATCACTAAGCTGATTACATTGAATCCTGTGACAGACCCAAAACCTAGCAACGTACTAATATAACCACCGACAAACGCGCCCGCTATACCAAGCAAAATAGTCACGATGAAGCCACCTGGGTCCTTGCCAGGCATAATCAATTTAGCAATAACACCTACTATGCCACCAAGTATAATCCAAGTTAAAAATCCCATACTTTCTCCAAAATTATTATTTTCTTATATCCTTATAACTAAGGACGTTACTCTTTCTTCATCATCTTTTCAGCTGCATCACCCGCATGCTCTTTAGCTGATTCCGCTGCATCGCCTGCATGTTCTTTCACTTTTTCAACAACCTCTTCAGCTTTTTCCATCATCGTTTCACCACCTTCAGCCGCTTCTTCTTCAATTGGCGGTAATGAATCAAAATCAGGAAGTGGTTCAACCTCTGGGCCTTTTATGGCATCACCATCCATCATTTCTTTTGCAGAATCAACCGCATCACCTGCGTGCTCCTTAACAGAATCTGCTGCATCGCCTGCATGCTCTTTAGCCGCATCAACTGCATCCCCTGCGTGTTCTTTAGCTGCATCAACTGCATCACCCGCATGTTCCGCATCTTCTTTGCTACAGCCAAACATCAAAGCTGCAATGAACAACATCAAAATTAATTTATACATCTCGAACTAACTCCTATTGGTTTTAAAATTTAATTTTTTTATTATTTTTATAGTTTAATTTTCTATTTTATTTTTCTGACTTCATGGCTTCGCCGGCATGCTCAGCAGCATTGCCTGCATGTTTTTTAGTAGCTTCAACTGCATCACTAGCCATTTCACCTGCTTTATCCATAGCATCGCTTGCCATTTCCTTACTAGCATCAGTAGCCTTCCCAGCCATTTCTTTCGTAGCATCTACGGCATCACCGGTCATCTCGCCAGCTTTATCCATAGCATTTCCTGTAGATTCAACTACATCACCCGCCATTTCTTTTGTTGCATCTGCCGCATCACCTGCATGCTCCTTAGCAGCATCTACCGCATCCCCTGCGTGTTCTGCAGCACTATCTACCGCATCCCCCGCTTTATCCATCATCTCACCTGCCTCTTCTTTGCTACACCCAAACATCACAGCGGTAATGAATAACATTAAAATTAATTTGTACATCTCGAACTAACTCCTATTGGTTTTAAAATTTTGTTTTTTTATTATGTTGATTAATACTTAATTTAGTGAGTTACCTTTGGTGGTAACTCTTTAGCATATGAAACCCATTGAGTAACTTCTTTTAGCGTTGGCACTCTTCTAACTAGTTTCTTTTCTGCATTAACTTCTTCCATTTTTGCAGTTAGATTTTCTGGAACACGATTGCGCAATTCTTTTACCGTATCCACGCCAGACACCTCCAAAAGTTCCGCGTACTCTCCAGCGACCCCTTTAATTCTAAATAAGTCACACATATTTACCCATTTAAGAATTTGGCCTTCACTGCAACCAGATTTTTCAGCACAGTCTTTACGACCCGCTTTGGAACAACCCGCTTCTAAGAGTCCGTCTGTATCCGTAATACCTGCTTTACTTAGCATTTCAGCATATTTAGGGCCTATACCTTCAACTGCATCAATTTTGTGATTTGCCATCTCAATGTACTCCCAGCTAACACACTACTTTACAAAAAGTAATGTCAATAATTTTATTATGGTAATTTTAATTATATGAAAACCCATTAAATAGAATGAGTAAGCAATAATTTATTATAGCAAGGAGGAGGCGCTATGGAATTGCTAAGTTGCGAGAATTTACATATAGCAGAATTACAAGACGTTGATTTAATAGTATTTTCTAAATAAGAGTCATAATGACTTATTTGTCAGAATCGGAATTTTCGTGATTAGCTTGCTCAAAACTGGTATGACGCACATCCTTGCCCGCAACGGTATATATCACATACTCACATATATTCTTGGCATGATCACCAATACGTTCCAGTGAACGCGCACACCACATGACGCGTAATGCACGCTTAATAGCACGCGGATCTTCCATCATGTGTGTAATTAGCTGTCTAACTAATGCATCATATTCATCATTAATTTCACGATCGCCTTGCGCAATCAACATTGCAGCTTCCGTATCCATACGCGCAAACGCATCCAAACTATCATGAAGCATTTTCCTCACCTGTTCTCCCATATGTTTTATTTCCATAAAATATGATGGGGTGCGTTCAACGGTGGCCAGCTTTACACCATGTCGACCAATCTTTTCAGCTTCATCACCTATTCTTTCTAAATCTGTAATCGTCTTGATAACCGTTACTACAAGCCGCAAATCACTTGCAGCGGGTTGACGCCTTGCGATGACTTGCGTGCATTCTTCATCAATCGCGACTTCCATTGAATTTATTTTATAGTCACTCGTAGCCACCTCTTCTGCCAAGCTGCTATCTGATCTTGTTAATGCTAACAATGCATTCTCGACTTGCTTTTCAACCATGCCGCCCA
>CAZFEP010000064.1:0-12335 GCA_964517365.1 uncultured Thiotrichales bacterium
TTGCCACAATTTTCTCCTTTAATTATAGAAATTTTGAATCTTGCATCGCTTCTTTCAGATGATACAAACGCACTATGTGATCATCAATCTCTAGAAGTCGCTGTTTAATATCTGATTGTAGAGGTAACAGCTCAGTAAGACGAGCACCTACCCAACCTGCATAGTCATAGCCAGCCGGTAACGTTGTATAAGGCTTCCCGACCTGGGTAATCACTTTTTGGAGTAAGGTAGCCATGGCTTCAAATTCTTCTGGCAACCTAACCTCTGTCTCCAAACTCAAGTGTTGAACTTGTCCAACGATAAGCTGATTAGATCGAATTGCCGTATCTTCAATTTGAATTTTAGATTCGC
This sequence comes from uncultured Thiotrichales bacterium, assembly GCA_964517365.1. Taxonomy (GTDB): domain Bacteria; phylum Pseudomonadota; class Gammaproteobacteria; order UBA4575; family UBA4575; genus JABDMD01. The sequence continues at coordinate 352 of CAZFEP010000064.1, forward strand.
CGTAGGCCGTAATTCCAAGCAACCCATCAGGCAAAGTTTCCCAATCTTCAATGCGACACTCCGTGCCTGTCCTATACACATCAGCTGCCGGACCCGCTTCTTTACCACTCTTTATCATCACAATGCCAAAGCCATGATCATTGCGCATACATTCTTTCACCATATCCAAATAGCGTGGCTCAAAAAGACGCAACGGTAGCGCACCACCTGGAAATATTACTGAATTCAGTGGGAATAAAGGAAGTTCATGCAGATCAGAAGACAATATGTAAGCTCTTTGCTTAATTTCAAAACAGTAAGAGCGTTAGATTTTACCTTGATTACGCGGCTTTATCAGCTGTAATTTTATGATCAGCAAGACGCTTGATCATGGAGTGGGCTACTGACTTATAGAATTCGGCTTGCAAATCAGTTGACATTTTGTCTAAGTCTGAAGTGGTTAACTTCATCAGCAACATATCCGTTGTCGCCATCACACTAGTGCTACTATTTTCATTCCTGAGCAAGCCTATCTCGCCAAAACAATCACCTTCTGATAACGTTTTCACTGGCTCATTAAGTTTATATACAATCGCTTTGCCTCCCACGACTACATAAAAAGTTTGGTCAATTTCTCCAGCAGATAAAATGATCTCATCTTTTGTAATGCGCAGCCAGGTAGCAAGGTCAACAAACTCGGATAGCTGCTTTTGAGTAAAATCCTTAAAAAACCCAAGCATACCTGCTTGGTCTGCATTGACTCGTTTGATAATTTCAGCTTCTTCATAACGTAAAGCAATATCTACACTGCGAATTGCTGCTGCAAAATCTGCTGCGGCTGGATAACGCTGCTCTTGTTCTTTTTCTAGAGCTTGATCAACTATGGGTTGTAATTTTTCAGCATGCTCCACCCCATGCTTGGAAAGTGGTTTTGGCTTTTCATTCAATATCTTGTACATATGTGTATGCACGTTATCCGCTTCAAATATTTTTTCACCGGTTAACAACTCATATAACACTACACCGAGTGCATATAAATCAGTACTGGGGCTTACTTCTTTCTCTTCAATTTGTTCAGGCGCCATATATAATGGCGACCCAAATAAACCGCTTGATAATGTATCAACCTCATCCCGAACCTTTGCAATTCCAAAATCTACGATTTTAACGTCACCATCTTCTGTAATTAAAATATTCGCAGGCTTTATATCCCGATGCACCACACCTTTGCTATGTGCATACTCTAATGCTTTACAGCATTTAAATATTATATCGACTACCTTTGATACCGGTATTTCTTCATTGTCGCTCATCATGGTCGCTAAACTTTTAGCACCGATATATTCCATAACAATAAACGTTTGACAATCGCCAATGCCCGCATCATAAACCGATACAATATTGGGGTGCTGCAACTGCCCCACAGCACGTGTTTCTAGAAAGAATGAATTTCGTAGCTGTTGTGAATTTTCTTCACCTTCTTGATTATCTGGAAATTGACTAACCTTAATCGCAACATCACGCTCCAAAAATGGATCATGCGCTTTATAAATCGTGCGATATTTACCTTTATGGATAACCTCGTCTAACTGATATTTTCCTATTCTGTCTCCAGATGACAGACTGCGGCGTTTTCTTCTATCGGTCATATTATTTGTACTGGCTAATGCAACGCGTTTGAATCTCTACTAGACAACTGCAACACTAGCTTTTCAGACAAACCATCAAAACTACCGTTACTTAACACTAAAACGTTGTCTCCAGACTTAATATTATTTAGCACATCTAAAACAATATCATCAACTGAGGAAAATATTTTTGTAGAAGGTTTTATATTGTCAGTTACCTCTTTAATTGACCATTGCAAATCTTTTGGCTCAAAAATAAAAACTTTGTCAGCATCATCAAATGCTTTTGCCAAGTGATCAACATGAATTCCCAATCGCATTGAATTTGATCGTGGTTCGAAAATTGTAATAATACGTCCATCAGGACGTTGTGCTTTAAAAGCAGAAATAGTTGCGGAAATTTCAGTTGGATGATGAGCAAAATCATCATAGACACTTATATCATCAAATGTCCCCTTATGCTCTAAGCGACGTTTTACACCAGCAAATGTGGTTAAAGCTTGTAATGCATCCTCAACATACACACCCGCATGTTGTGCAGCGGCTATCGCCGCAATAGCATTAGCAATATTATGTCGTCCAATCAAACCTAAAGAACCTAAACCACGCGCCTTATTATTTTGCTGTAATGTAAACTGTGAATTCTTCAGATCAATATCATTTGCAAACCAGGTTGCAGAAGCATTGGCTGTCGAAAAAGATTCTATTTGTGTCCAACATCCCATATCGATTACATCTTGTATATTTTGATCATCTAGATTGATAATGAGTTTTCCGTCACTTGGCAGAATTCGCACTAAATGATGAAATTGACGCTTAATCGCATCGAGGTCATCAAAAATATCTGCGTGATCAAATTCTAAGTTATTTAACACCAAGGTATATGGACAATAGTGTATAAATTTAGACCGCTTATCAAAAAAAGCCGTGTCATATTCATCTGCCTCGATAACAAAGTACTTTGAGTCACCCAGCCTAGACGAATAATCGAAATTTTCAGGCACTCCTCCAATCAAAAAGCCTGGCTTTAATCCTGCTGATTCTAGTATCCAAGCCAGCATGCTACTGGTAGTTGTCTTACCATGTGTACCTGCCACGGCTAGCACCCAACGATCTTTTAACACATTGTCATGCAACCATGCTGGTCCAGAAGTAAACGGAATATGATTGTTTAACAGATATTCAATTACCTCATTACCACGACCCATCACGTTACCCACAATAATTTGATCGGGTAATGGAAAGATATGATCTACCGAGTAACCACTTTTTAATTCGATTCCAGCCATCTCTAGCTGTGTGCTCATCGGTGGATACACATTGACATCTGAACCCGACACAGTATGACCAAGCTGCTTGGCAATAATCGCCAAACTACCCATAAAGGTTCCACAAATACCAAGGATATGTATATGCATTAGCTGCTTACTCTTCCCGCTAAAAAAAGCTCTAGCACAACTATACTTAACAACGTATAAGCCACACTAATTGAAATACCATTGCCAAGCGATGTGGAAATGGCTCGGCTGAATATAAATCCATAAACCACTACCACCCAGATAAGCAATGCAAAACTCATTAAACCAAATATTGAAACCAGATTTTCATTCAGGCCTGTATTTGTCAAAGGATAAATTACCGGTACAGAAATCAAATTAATAAGTGTAACCGTTCCTAACATCGCAGTGAATGTTTGCGAAAAACGCTCAGGAGTCTTAAACAACAACAGCTTCACAAATAAATAAGCAAACAATAAACCTGCAATACTGGATAATCCTGCGATCTGTGTTTCGTGTACTAACGACCCTAACCAAAATGAAATCACTAAACTAATGGCCACCAACCTAATGGTCAGTGATGAATCAAAAGGTAAATCCTCAGGCCCTTCCCGCAACAAACAAATATTGAAAAATTTCTTTGCAAGCTTAAACATTTGGCCAGCACAATAAGGTGCGATTAACAACCAAATATTGATGAGTTATTTTCAGCTCATACCTACTTACACATTTATTTTTGCCACATATGTTTTTGTAATTTGACACATACACCGCACATAAATATAAGCTCAAACAACGTATACTCATGCTTTTAGAAAACCATATAGACCACGCTTAGAGGGTGCTAGCATCCACTCCCGCAAGTAATCAACCTCTGGAGTACCTTCTTGATCTTCAATTGAACCACCATCTCGAAGGTGTCGATACACTTTTTCAAGTTTTTTGTATTGCTCTCCCTTAATGCCAGCTCTGCGTAATCCAACCGAATTAAGACGATAATGCTTAACAGGATCTCCGCCCAATAAACAAAAAGGCAAAACATCTTTTCGCACGGGCGTAAAACCTGCAACCATAGAATATTTTCCAATACGTATAAACTGATGCGTACCTACATGCCCACCCAGAATTGCATTGTCTCCAATCTCGATGTGACCACTCAACCCAACGTAAGCGGTGAGTATGACTTCATTACCTAACTGGCAATCATGTGCAACATGTGAGTAACTCATTAAATAGCACTTAGATCCTAACGTGGTAGGCGCATCTGGGTTTGTAGACCGATGCACTGTGCAATTTTCTCTAATGATGTTTTCATCACCTATTTCAACCCACGTTTCTTCTCCTTTAAATGAGATGTCTTGCGGAATACCACCCAACACCACTTGCGCGTGCATTTGATTATTATTTCCAATTTTTACATATGAATGCACCACACAATGAGGGCCCATCACCGTACCAGAACGAATAATTACATTATCTTCAATAACACAATAAGGACCGATTCTTACATCAGTATCAATTTCTGCTTTAGAAGAAACTACTGCAGTGGGATGAATGTTTGACAAAATAAAATACTATAAGAGTTAATAGATATAGATTAGAAGCTCTAAGACCAGGATAACAATACGTTAATGTTGTAAAGAAATATAATTTTCCCAATAATGTAATTTATCATCATCAAATTCTACAATATTGAAACCAACAACATAACTGCTTTGAGAAATGCGATGCACAGAGACCACTCTAGTCATACATTTTAACGTATCCGTCATATCATCATTATTCGGGATGTTAATTAAAATTTTTGCAGTAACATTTTCACCAGGGGTTACTTGCAGATAACGACTAAAAAGATTTCTTGCTAATGAACCCTCACACACTACACGCAGACCAAGTAAAGAGACCTCCATTGAGATCGCATCAAACTTATAATCATCTATTTCTACTTGCACTGCTAACTTCGACTTATAACGTGCTACCGCTCTTCGCTCAGCCTGCAAAATTTTAGCTCCCCGCTAATAAATTAATGGTCAAAATAATACTAGGAAGTACACTGAAACTATCTATTAGGACTATCGGTATGTCAATCAATCTATGTTTTGAGTAATTTTAACAAATCTTTTTCACTCAATACTTTTATGCCCAGAGATTCAGCCTTGTTGATCTTCGACCCAGGATTTGCACCTGCAATGACAGCGGTGGTTTTCTTTGAGACGCTGCCGGTCACTTTTGCCCCTAATTCCTTTAGCTTTTCAGCAGCGATTGGCCGCGTTAAATGCTCCAAAGTACCTGTAAGCACATATATATTGCCAGCAAGAGTAGCCTTTTTCTTGCTACGTTTGGGCTTGCTTTCCCAGCTTATACCCGCCTCGACTAAAGCGTCTACCACTTCACGATTATGTGCTTGTGCAATAAATGAAGTGATATTCTCGGCAACTACCGGCCCCACATCATCAATATCTTGTAATTGCTCATTATTGGTATTCAATAATGCCTCTAGGTCAGGAAAGTGATCCGCCAACGCTGATGCAGTAGCCACGCCCACCTCACGAATACCCAATGAATATATGAAGCGAGCAAAACTGGTTTGTTTGCTATTTTCTATGGCTACCAACAGGTTTGACGCAGATTTATCACCCATACGTTCCAGTGCAGCAACCTTATCTTGATCTAAATAAAATAAATCTTGAACACTAGAGATCAACCCCTCATCTACCAATTGATCCACCAACTTATCACCCAGACCTTCTATATCCAAAGCCGTGCGTGATGCAAAATGCTTAATCGCACCTTTACGCTGTGCTGGGCAATATAGTCCCGCGCTACAGCGGATAACCGCCTCATCCTCTATACGCACCACAGTCGATTTGCATTCTGGACATTTTTCCGGAGCTTTAACAGGCTTACTGCGTTTCTCTCCTGTTTTTAATACTGTTTTAACAACTTCAGGTATTACATCACCCGCACGCCGAATAATTACTTTGTCACCTTTGCGAACATCTTTACGTTGCACTTCATCCATATTATGCAACGTTGCATTACTCACTGTCACACCACCAACAAAAACAGGCTCAAGCTTAGCCACCGGTGTTAAGGCTCCTGTACGACCGACCTGAAATTCAATTCGATCCACTACCGTTATGGCCTCTTGTGCAGGAAACTTGTGCGCAACAGCCCATCTAGGTGCTCGCGACACAAAGCCTAGTTCGTTTTGTAATGCCAGATCATTAACTTTATACACCACACCATCAATTTCATAATCTAATCCATCGCGCAACTTCGAAATTTCTGCATAATAACCCAAACAACCTCTATAGCCTGGAACTAACTTTGCCTCGGGACATACTTTTAACCCTAACTCTTTTAAAAACTGTAACGAGTCATACTGTGTAGTGACTTTAGTTAAGGTCTCAATATTGGTTGCACTATAAAAATAAACATCAAGTGGTCGTTTAGCCGTATTACGTGGATCAAGTTGTCGCAAGCTACCTGCAGCCGCATTACGAGGATTAACAAACATTTTTTCCCCATTCTTTTTTGCGTTAGCATTCATTTTATCAAAACCTTTTTTAGGCATAAAAACTTCACCACGCACTTCCAGCTTGTCAGGCAAGTTCTTATGTTTCCTAAGTTTTAGTGGAATTGATTTAATGGTACGAATATTTTCGGTAATATCTTCACCAGTAGCCCCATCACCACGTGTTGCGCCACGCACCAATAAGCCTTTTTCGTAAATCAAACTAACCGCCAAACCATCAAGCTTGGGTTCTGCAGTGTAATCAATATTGATATCTCTTTTTAATCTATCCTTAATCCTTACTTCAAACGCCTCAAGTTCAGCTTCATTAAAGACATTACCAAGAGACAACATAGGTACTTCATGTTTAGCCGATGGGAACGAGTCGAGAGGCTTTGCGCCCACACGTTGGGTTGGAGAGTCTGCGGTTATGAGCTTTGGGTTTTTTTCTTCAATCGCTTGCAAACTTCGCATGAGTTTGTCGTATTCAGCATCAGGAATCGTTGGCTCATCCAAGACATAATAAGAATAATTATGTCGCTGAATTTCTTCTCGCAGCTTTTTGATTGTATTGAGTACGCTTGTAGCCATAGAGAATTTTGCAGATCAAATCAACGTTCAGCTCTGTAAATCATTATGCTGCAGTAGAAATGCTTTTACAGAATAATAATAGAGCGTTACAAACTTATGCAGGCACTGGCTTATGCAGGAACTGGACGAGGGTTTCTCAAACTAAACAATTGTATATCTTCTTGCAAATGAGCTGTCATTTGTGGGTTCAGGCGATTACGAGACTCATCTAACAAATCACCATTAAGTCGCTCAGAAAACTTTTTTGCATCTTGTAACATCAAGTTAAACGCTCGAAGCCCTTCCTCTGGCCCGGGCAAACTTAAAATAAAAGTCAGACCAGGCGTTTCAAACTGATGCATAGTCTCTGCTTCAAATATACCGGGCTTAACCATATTCACAAGACTGTAAATAGCTCTCTTGCCACTAAAACGATCAACATTCTTATTATAAATATTTAAATCATCAAGCTCTAAGTCAACCTCTTTACATAAAGCTACTATAGCTTTTCCACTAAACTTCTGTGGACGCCGTGCCATCACATGCAAGACTACTAACTTTTCTATGCGCTTAGAAGGTGAAACGGGCTCGGCAACATCAAGCAGGCTTGGTTGATGGCTAAAGGATGGTTTATCTTCAGGTATTGCGATGCGAGGTGAGTCTGCAATATCTTCACGAATTAAATCTCCAATTTCATCACCAAACTTATCGATTGAAGCTTCATTTGTAACGTCACCAATAACCTGATTAGTAACTCCACCGGAATTTCCAAGGATATCAGCCTGCATATCTGGCTGAATATCCAAATCTTGATTTAAGTCTTCACCTAATTCTAAAGCACGATCAAGCTCTAGAGGGTCAGGTAAATCGTTAACTTCAAAATTATATTCTTCATCTTCTTTTTTGATTACTGCACGCTTTGACTTGCTAAAAAAATACAACACAACAATAGCTGCTAATCCAATTAGCAATAACGCAATTCGTAATTCTAATTCCATAAGCTTAGTGCTGACCCAGGGTGATTTAAACAGTAATTCACAGGGTGGTTAATCTAAAGTGGAAATAATGCGCAAGTAAAAAATAATTAAACCGCAACCATCTCGGCCGCAGCATCAACATCTACCGAAACTATTCGAGACACGCCAGGCTCATGCATAGTAATTCCCAATAATTGATTTGCATACTCCATAGTATTCTTATTATGGGTGATGTAAATAAATTGCACTCTATCACTCATATCTTTTAGTAATTCACAAAAACGAGTCACGTTGGCATCATCCAAAGGAGCATCAACCTCATCTAATAGACAAAATGGAGCAGGATTAAGTTCAAACAAAGAAAATACCAGTGCCACTGCAGTAAGCGCTTTTTCACCACCAGACATCAATTGAATAGAAGAGAGCCTTTTGCCTGGGGGACGCGCCATAATCGCCACACCTGTGGTGAGCAAATCATCACCTGTCATTTCCAGATAAGCCTTACCTCCACCAAACAAGCGTGGGTACATGGCTTGTAAGTGACTATTTACATTATCGAATATATCTTTAAAGCGATCCTTGGTTTCTTTGTCAATCTTCTGGATTGCATCTTCAAGAATTTGTAACGCATTCGTTAAATCTTCATGCTGCTTGTCTAAATACTCTTTACGCTCGTTATGCTCTTCAAACTCACCAATAGCTGCCAAGTTAATCGGACCCAAACGGTTAATTTTACGTTCTAACTTCTCAGCTTTCTCTTCCCACGTTTGTAAGCTTGCCTCTTCATCCAGACCTTCTAAAACCGTCTCTGGTGAAACATCATATTCATTTAGTTGTTCTTGAACCGTTTTACTGCGCACATTGGCCTCTTGCCAAGCAAGCTGCAACTCATTCAGCTCAGCTCTTTTCTGCTCAAGACTGCGTTGTGTTTCTACGTTATTTTCCTGCCTATTGCGAATAAACTCTTCCGTTTTCTGAGCTACCATTCTGGCTTCAGACAAGCTGTGTTCTATTTTTACTCGTTGATCAACAAACTCTTTTAAACTTTCATTCAACTCAGCAAGTGGTGCATTACCATCTTCAATGGATAAGCCCAAAGTTTGCTCTCGTTGCTTAAGTTGTTCAGACTGGCCTCTCATACGTTCCAGCGACGCATGAGTTGCGTTTAAGGAGCTACGATACGATTCTAAATCCAATGCTAAGCGATGTGTAGATTCACGCCTTTCAACTTCTTCACTACGCACACCATCAAGATGAAATGCTGCGCTATCACGTTGTTCTATTAAAGCCGTGCGTTCAACATCAAGCACTTCGAGTATTGAGTCTGCATGTTGCTTAGAGGTGCGAGATTCACTTAGCTCTTCTTCTGACTGTGTAATTTGACGGTTTACATCATCAAGATATTCACGCATTTGCTCTTCTTGACGCTCTACATGTTCCTTTTCACTTTCCCATCCAGACATTTCTGCCTCAGCTTGAGCATGAACTTTTTGTGCGTTAGATAAACTTGCTTGAACCGTATCTCGCTGCTTCTCGTTTTCATACAGTTCACGCTGACAAGTCTCTAAGTTAGAAACCATTTTGATAATTTCTTCCTGTTGAGACTGCACTTCTTTTTCAAGATTGAGTATTTCATTTTTACGCTGCAATACATTACCTTTATTGGCAGCAATTCTTGAAACACGTAGCCAACCTGGCCCGAACCAAACACCATCTTGCGTAATAACGGATTGACCAGCTTCTAAGGAAGCACTTTTCTTTAATGCGCTTTGAATATCATGGGCGACAAAGACATTGCCTAGTTTATCGGACAAATCCACAGGTGCTTTAACCTTGGAAACAAGTGTTTCACCCAACAGTTCATTAGCTCTTGATGTGTCGGCAGCCGTTTGCCCCAACACCATCATTCGCCCCATCTTGATATCTTTTACCGAGCCAGCAATTTGCTTGAACTCATCTACACATACCGCTTCTAGATAGTCGCCTAAAACCGTTTCAACAGCTGCCTCCCAGCCATTTTCAGTTTTAAGCCTGTCCATTAAACGTGGCGCATCACTCAAACCATGCTGCTCTAACCAACGACTGACATCTTTACCTTCTTCACCTAAAACAACTCTTTGCAGTGCCTGCAGTGAAGATAATTCAGTTTGTTTGGTTTGTAATTTCTCACGCGCCTTCTCTAACTGCATGCTTAATTCTTGGCTTGTATCACGACCCGAACTAATATTCTCAGACAACGCTACAATTTTTGGAGAAATCGCTTGAAGGACAGTACTGGTTTCATTCACGCGAGAAACAAAGTCTTCCGACTGCTTAGATGACTTTATTTGGTTAAATTTATGTAAGTCTTCTAGAAGTTTTTCTTTTCGCTCGGCTAATTGCTGAAGATGACTTTCAAGATACTCTATTCTTGAGGCCTCAATCTCGACCACTTGTGCAGGCTCAGCAATTTTCACGCTTAGTGCTTCCCAAGCATCTTGCCATTTCGCCATTTTAGACTCAGCTTCACCCAACTTCTCAGAGTTACTTGTCAGCTCATCTCTAGCTGCCGTTAGTTTAGGCTCAATATCAGATATCTTGTTTTCCAACTCAGATGATTTGGCTTGCTCATCTAACAAACTTTTTTCAGATTGTGCCCATGCTTCTTGAACTTGTTTTAACTCTTCTTCATAACGAGTATTCAGTTCTTTAACATGACTAATAGACTGCTCAATGCGAGAAATCTCTCCACCTAACTTATAGTAGTCACCTTGCACTTCATTAAATGCTTCTGTTTCATCCGCATGTTGTTGACGCAGCTTTTCAACCTCAGCCTCAATTTCACGAATTTCAGCCACTACTTTTTCAATTTCGGTTTCCTTATGCTCCATTGAGTGCTTACGATCTTGCACTTCTTGTTGATGAGCTTGCCAGCGCAGGGTTAATAACTCTGTCTTAACTTTTCGTTCATCTGCCTTAAGCTCTTTATAACGCTCCGCGGCTTTGGCTTGACGTTGGAGATGCTCAATACGTTTTGTAATTTCTTCAATAACGTCATTTAAGCGATCTAAATTCTCTCGGGTGTGACGAATACGGGTTTCAGTTTCACGACGACGTTCTTTATATTTAGAAATCCCTGCGGCTTCTTCAAGATATACACGCAACTCTTCAGGCTTCGCATCGATTAATCTTGAGATCATGCCCTGCTCAATAATCGCATAACTTTTTGGACCTAAGCCGGTCCCTAAAAATAGTTGTACAATATCTTTGCGTCTACACTTCGTGCCGTTTAAGAAATACTTAGAGGTACCATCACGCGTTGCTTGTCTGCGCACGGCAATTTCTGCAAAAGACGAATACTCCCCACCCAATTTGCCATCACTATTATCAAATACGAGTTCGATGGAAGCTTGACTGATAGGCTTGCGCGTTGATGAACCATTGAAAATAACATCATCCATCGTATCGCCACGAATATGCTTAGAGCTTTCGCCCATCACCCACCGAACTGCATCAATTATATTTGATTTACCGCAGCCATTTGGCCCGACAATGCCTACCATTGAATTTGGAAAGTCTAAAGTTGTAGGGTCTACGAAAGACTTAAACCCTGCCATTTTAATAGATGTAAGACGCATTAATTATTTCGCCAATTATTTGGTTAGAATGCACATATTATAAGAACGAGACCAAACTCCTAATGACGAACTTTCATACCCAACATTTAGATACATTTGAAAATCCGCAAACAGAAACTGATTACACCATTGGTATACGTATACCTGAGTTTACTTGTTTATGCCCGCTTACCGGGCAACCCGACTTCGCTAAATTTGTAATTGAATACGTGCCCGACACGCTCTGTGTAGAACTAAAAGCACTCAAATTGTACATGTCATCATTTAGAGACAAAGGCGTTTTTCACGAAGCAATAACTAATGAAATTCTAAGCGATATTGCGACATTGCTAAAGCCCCGATTTATGCGAATTGTGGCAGACTTTAATGTCCGTGGAGGTATTTACACAAACGTAATTGTCGAACACCGCATGCAAGGT
>CAZFEP010000065.1:0-8383 GCA_964517365.1 uncultured Thiotrichales bacterium
ATGAATTCTCTAATTGTTTTCGTGATTCTTCGATAGTTTCAATTTTTTCAAGATAGCGTTCTTTCTCTAAGTGTAGTTGCATGGATAATTGTTGAGAGATAGATTCTAGTTTATTGTGTTCTTTGCGTGCATGGTTGCGCATAATGAGTGCGCCAAGTGCAGCGCTTAACAAGCAGAGGCTTGCGCATAAAAGTACAAATTGCCAGGCATTTTCAAGTTGTACATTAATCATGTAGATATTGTTGATCAGCTGTTTCTAAAAAGCCAATCTTTAAGCTCTAAGGCTTGATGAAAAATGACGTCTGCCTCCCAGGTGTGTGGGTCGTGGTTGTCCTGGATGTAGCCATAAGCAGCAATAGCTGTTTTCATGTTTGCTGCTTTGCCAGCAATGATATCTCTTGGGTCATCGCCCATATAAATCGTATTATGCTCGTCAATGCCAATAATATTTGCAGCATGATGAAGCTGGTCTGGGTCTGGTTTTCTCTTGCTTAGTGAGTCACCGCTCACTAAGCAAGCCGTGTTTTTGCTAAGGCCTAATGCTTGAATTAGTGGTTCGGCAAGATTACCTGGTTTATTGGTAACAATTCCCCACGGTATCTTGGAAGTGTATAAAAAGTCTAATAGTTTTATTACACCAGGAAATAGTGTAGTTTGGATGCACAAATTTTCTGCGTATATTTGTAAAAATTCATCGCGAAGTTGATGCATATATTTTTCTTCCAGAGGTTCTCCTGGTGGCTCTTCAAAACCTAACTGAATTAACCCAATACTGCCTCGTGAAGTATTCTTTCGAATAAGCTCATAGTCTACTAATGGTTTGTTATGTCTAGCACTTAATATATTTAGTGCATTTGCCATATCGGGTGCTGTGTCAGCAAGCGTTCCGTCTAAATCAAAAAGAATTGCTTCAACTCGTGGATGATTAGGCATGAATTAAACGTTGTTTGTATATGTTGAAGTAACGAATATATTCGTTTTTATATATTTTGTGAGTGAACGATATAGTTCACGCTAGTATCTGAAGATAGTTTATACGTTTTATTAAGCGGATTATAATTCATGCCAATGATCTTATTAGTTTGTAATGAAGCTTGCCTAATCCAATGGTCTAATTCAGATGGTCGAATTAGTTTTTCATAATGATGAGTGCCTTTTGGAAGTAAATTAAGCACATACTCTGCACCAACAATTGCAAATAAAAACGATTTAGGATTTCGATTTATAGTAGAGAAAAAAACATGCCCACCTGGTTTAACGAGTGTGGCACACGCTTTAACAATGGCTGCTGGGTCTGGGACATGTTCCAACATTTCCATGCATGTAACCACGTCATATGAACTGGGCTCTTGTTGAGCAACATCTTCAGCAGATACGGCTTCATATTCGATGTCTATATTTTCTTCTTTTGCATGTATTCTTGCTACTGCCAAGGGAGCTTCTCCCAGGTCAATGCCTTTAACCGATGCACCTCGCTTTGCCATGGACTCTGAAAGGATCCCACCTCCACAGCCAATATCTAATACTTTTTTCCCTGCTAAGTTTGCATGCTCATCAATAAAGTTTAAGCGTAGTGGGTTAATGTCATGTAATGGTTTGAATTCACTTTCTGTATCCCACCATCGAAAGGCTAATGCTTCAAATTTAGCAATTTCTTGTTCATCAACATTGTTGCTTTCTTGTTTTTGTGTGCTCGTCATTTTATATGTTTGGATAAATTGTTGGTTAATGATTGATTTTCTGATGCCATTGTTTGGTTTTGGATAAGATTTCGTCTTGATCTAGTGTTAATAGCTCACGATTGCTTAATAATTGTTTTCCTGCAACCCAGACATCTGAGACTTGATTGCGTTGCGTTGCATACACTATGTGACCTATCGGATCATACATGGGTTGTGCCTCGATGCTACTCACATCGATTACTGACAAATCAGCAGATTTGCCAACCTCTAATGATCCTGTGTCTTGGTCAATGCCAAGAGCAGTTGCTGCATTTATCGTTGCGCATTGTAATGCATCGTAAGCGGGTAACGCAGAAGCATTATTAGCTACTCCTTTTGCAAGTAATGCAGCACTATGTATTTCACTAAGCATATCTTGGTCGTCGTTGCTTGCACAGCTATCTGTGCCTATCGCAATGTTGATATGTTGATCTCTAAGTTTTTGCACAGGACAAAACCCGCTTGCAAGTTTTAAGTTTGATTGAGGGCAATGAACTACATTGGCATTGGTTTCGGCAAGAAGATTTATTTCATTGTCTTCAAGCTGGGTCATGTGAACGGCTAGCAGCCCACTGTTTACTAGACCTATATCGTGTAAACGTTGTAAGGGTCGAACCTTATGTTGATCTAAACTTTGTGCAATTTCACCTTCGGTTTCATGCACATGCATATGTACAGGGAGTTCTAGCTCGTTCGCTAATATTGCAACTCGTTCTAAGGGCGCGTTAGAGACGGTGTAGGGTGCATGGGGTGCGAAAGTGCACTTAACGAGTGGATGTGCTTTGAATTGATCATGTATCGCGAGCCCTTTTGAGAAATATTCATCAGGATCTTTTGCGTATTGGGTTGGAAAATCAAGCAGGATCATTCCTATATGTGCTCGTATACCGGCTTTGGTAGCGGCTTGTGCAGTTTCCTCCGCAAAGAAGTACATATCGTTAAAACAAGTTATACCTCCACGTAACATTTCAGCTATCGCAAGTTGCGATCCGAGTTGAACAAAGTCTTCGTTTACCCATTTTTGTTCTGCGGGCCAAATATGATTTTCTAGCCACTCCATTAATGGAAGATCATGAGCTAGGCCGCGAAATAGAGACATGGCTGCATGCGTGTGCGTGTTGATAAGTCCTGGAATAATGACGTGATTCTTATAGTCTAGAACAGACTCACTTGAATATTTTTTATGTGCATGGGAAGTCGGCAATATCTCAAGGATACGGCCATCTTGAATCGCGATACTGTGATGATTTAAAACACGGTTGTTGTCAGGCTCATTACGGTTGTCGTGCTTGCACATAGGAATGATGGTTTGTCCGTGTATGAGTGTTTGCACTTGATCCATATTTTATTCCAACGATTGGCCAACTTTTGGGCTGAGTATTATGCGTTAAGGTGGACTTTAACAGATTGCTTCGTGTGGCAATATATTAAGCCATCATTACAGGACTGAATAATGTGCTTGATAATCGGGTAAATATTATATATTCACTTATTAGCCAGAAATGCTCGGTCTTGCTAGTCTTGCTACTCGTTCAAATTAAAGTGTTAAATGCGGAGTAATTATGACTTCACCTATGACTTCATTGGCTGATCAAGCTATTGCATGGAAAGATAATCATTTAGTGCTTTTAGATCAGCGCAAGTTGCCAGCTGATGTGCAATTTATAGATTGTTATACCGTGGCAGATGTAATTCATGCCATTAAGGATATGGTGGTACGAGGTGCACCCGCGATTGGAGTCACAGCAGCCTTTGGTGTGGTGTTGGCAGCAAGAACCCGCTTTAAGCAATCTGCTGATTCCTGGCAGCAAGATATTGAAGAAGATTTGCATAATCTGCTGCTCGCGAGACCTACGGCGGTTAATTTGAAGTGGGCTATAGAAAAAATGCGTGGCGAATTCTCGAATATACGCGATGGTGATCCTGAAAAAAGCTTATTAAGCGCAGCAAAGCTGATTCATCAACAAGATATTAGGGCAAACAAAACGCTCGGTGATTTTGGTGCAACTTTATTAAAAAATGATTCTGCGGTGTTAACGCATTGTAATGCAGGCGCACTTGCAACCGGTGGCTATGGAACTGCCTTGGGTGTTATTCGCAGCGGATATGCTCAAGAAAAAATAACGGCTATTTATGCAGATGAGACGCGCCCATGGTTTCAAGGCACAAGACTCACCGCTTGGGAGTTACTGCAAGATGATATCCCCGTTACATTAATATGTGATAGTGCGGCGGCAAGTTTAATGCGTCAAAAACAACTAGCGTGGATTATTGTTGGTGCGGATCGCGTAGCGAGTAATGGTGATGTGGCAAATAAAATCGGCACGTACTCTCTAGCGGTAATGGCACGTCAACATAATGTTAAATTTATGGTTGCGGCTCCTACGAGTACGATTGATATGCAAATCAAAACGGGTGATGAAATTGAAATCGAAGAGCGTTTGGATGAAGAAATCACAAACGTGCAAAGTCAGAATATTGGTCCGGATAATGTAGCGGTTTGGAACCCTGTTTTTGATATTACTCCAGCTGAATTTGTATCCGCTTTAGTGACTGAAAAAGGCATTGTTGAGTCACCCAATGCCAGTAAAATTCAGGAATTAATGAAAATCGAGTGATTTACTGATTTATAGCTCAGGAAAGGGTAAAAATTAGGCTTATAAATCTATTAAATTGATTTTTAAGGCAATCAGGTGAAGTTTAAATGCCTTTTCTTTCAACCCACTCTCCTATACTTGTGTTATAATTTGACGCATTAGAACGAATATAAATAACCTTCTTCAAAGCAAATAAATGGCAGCCATCGCCAAAGAAATACTTTCAGTAAATCTCGAAGACGAGATGCGTCAATCGTATCTTGATTACGCGATGAGTGTAATCGTTGGGCGAGCATTGCCAGATGTTCGAGATGGTCTGAAGCCTGTGCATCGTCGTGCTTTATACGCTATGAGTGTATTGGGTAATGATTGGAATAAACCCTATAAAAAATCTGCACGTGTGGTGGGTGATGTAATCGGTAAATATCATCCGCATGGTGATACGGCAGTGTATGACACGATAGTTCGTATGGCTCAGCCATTTTCACTACGTTACATGCTGGTGGATGGCCAAGGTAACTTTGGTTCGGTTGATGGTGATGCACCAGCAGCGATGCGTTATACCGAAATTCGCATGTCGAAGATTGCGCATGAGATTGTTGCGGATCTTGAAAAAGATACAGTTGATTTTGTTCCCAACTATAATGAAGAAGAGTCTGAGCCTTCCGTTTTTCCAACACGTATACCTAACTTATTGGCCAATGGTTCATCAGGTATTGCGGTGGGGATGGCCACTAATATTCCACCTCATAACTTAACCGAAGTAATTAATGCCACCGTCGCATTAATTGATAATCCAGAAGCTGATTTTAAAGAGTTGATGGAATATATGCCTGGTCCAGATTTTCCAACCGCAGCATTGATTAATGGTCGCGCAGGGATTGCGGAGGCGTATCGTACCGGTCGTGGACGTGTGCATATGCGTGCTCGCACACACATTGAACAAGATGAAAAGAGCGGGCGTGAGCGAATTGTAGTTACCGAGCTTCCTTACCAGGTAAATAAAGCAAATCTAATTATCAAGATTGCAGATTTAGTCAAAGAAAAGCGTCTTGAAGGAATTGCCGGTGATGGTTTGCGTGATGAGTCTGATAAAGACGGTATGCGTATAGTCGTTGAGTTGCGCCGCGGTGAAGTGAGTGAGGTGGTGCTTAATAATTTATACAAACACACTGCAATGCAAAGTGTGTTTGGAATTAATATGGTGGCTTTGGTTGATGGTCAGCCACGTCTATTAAACCTTAAGCAAATTTTGCAAGCCTTTATCAGACATCGTCGTGATGTGGTAACACGCCGCACCATATTTGAGTTACGTAAAGCACGTGAACGTGCACATATTTTAGAAGGTCAAGCGGTTGCATTGACCAATATTGATGAAATTATTGCCTTAATTAAAAAGTCTGAAAGTCCTGCTGTCGCAAAAGAAAAGCTGATTGCAAAATCCTGGCAGCCAGGTGTGGTAGTTGAAATGTTAGATCGTGCTGGTGCAGATTCATCACGACCTGACGGTCTTGATATAAAGTATGGAATGCATGATGGTGAGTATCATCTTTCACCCACTCAAGCACAGGCTATTTTAGACTTGCGCTTACACCGTCTCACGGGTCTAGAGCAAAGCAAGATTGTTAATGACTATAGTGATTTATTAGAGAAGATCATTGATCTCTTGGATATTCTTCAAGATCCAGAGCGTCTGTTAAAAGTAATTCGTGAAGAACTTGCAGAGATTCGCGAACAATATGGTGATGAGCGTCGGACCGAAATTAACGATGCGCAGGCAGATCTCACTATGGAGGATCTGATACCAGAAGAAACGGTAGTGGTGACGCTTTCGCATGCTGGATATGCAAAATCACAACCATTGGATACCTATCGCGCACAGCGTAGGGGTGGTCGAGGTAAAGCGGCAACCTCTGTTAAAGCTGAAGATTTTATTGATCAGTTATTCGTGGCTAACACGCACGACACAATATTATGTTTTTCGAGTCGGGGTAAGGTCTACTGGCTTAAGGTATATGCATTGCCACAAGCGGGCCGCACGGCGCGTGGCAAGCCAATTGTTAATCTTCTTCCGCTGCAGGATGATGAGCGTATAAACGTTGTTTTGCCGGTAAAGGAATACAGTGAAGATGCATATGTTGTAATGGTCGCAAGCAGTGGCACGGTTAAGAAAACCAAATTAACCGAGTTTTCCCGCCCTCGCGCGAGTGGTATTTTGGCGGTTGATTTGCGTGAGAACGATCAGCTTATTGGAGTTGAGGTTACCGATGGCAATACGGATATTTTATTGGTGGGTGATACAGGTAAGGCGATCAGGTTTAAAGAAGATGATGTGCGTGCAATGGGCAGAAATGCTACAGGTGTGCGGGGGATAAAATTAGCTGAAGGTCAGCAAGTGGTTTCTTTAATCACTATTAAAGAGAATATGAGTTCTACTGATGTGCTAGTTGCAACTGAGAATGGTTATGGCAAGCGCACAATCATGGAAGAGTATCCAGTGCAGAAGCGCGGTGGCCAAGGTGTTATCGCTATTCAAACTTCAGGTCGTAACGGTAATGTTGTCGGTGCTGTTGCCGTAGCAGATGATGATGAAATTATGCTGATTACGGATAGTGGAACGCTGGTAAGAACGCCAGTGAAAGACGTTTCGCAAATGGGCCGTAATACGCAAGGTGTTAGGTTAATTCGCCTCTCCGAGGATGAGCGTTTGGTTGAAGTAGAGCGAATCGAGAACTTATCGCAAGATGATAGTTTACCGGATTCTGAAGAGCCCGTCACTGAAAAGACAGAAGATTAAGAATAATATAACTGTAGTTTGAAACCTGTCTAGCAGGTTAATTGATTATATTTACAGTTAGCGCAATCCCTTTTAAAAATCCTGATTCATTATTGATATGCAAGAAACCTTCTATTTTGGTGCAGGGCCTGCAACGTTGCCGAAGGTTGTTTTGGATATAATCAAAAACGAATTAATTGATTACCAAAACTCGGGGTGTTCTGTTTTAGAGTTATCGCATCGAAGCGATGAATTTACTGAAATAATGGCGCGCTCTGAAAACTTGTTACGAGAATTGATGGGAGTGCCGGATGACTATGCAATTTTGTTTTTGCATGGAGGAGCTACGACCCAGTATTCAATGTTACCTATGAATTTTATGCATATGGGTAAGACGGCTGATTATGTTTGCACAGGTCATTGGTCACAAAAGGCAAGTAATGAAGCAAGAAAGTTTTCTGATATAAATGAAATTGCTGCGCTTGATGGTGTGGAAAACATATCAGTTAAGTCTGTTGATCAGTGGAGCTTGAGTGATGATGCAAGTTATATTCATTACTGTGAGAATGAGACTATTAGCGGTGTTGTGAATGATATTGCTGGAATGAGTGGTTTTAACCTCAAAGACTCGAATCTATTTTGTGATATGACGTCTTCTATTCTAACTCGCCCTACTGAAGTGAAAGATTTTGGTTTAATTTACGCGAGTGCACAGAAGAACCTGGGGGTGGCGGGGCTGTGTGTAGTAGTAGTTAAAAAAGAATTGCTAGACCATATTCCAGAAAATGTGCCAGGGGTATTTGATTATAGAAAAAACTACGACGCTGGATCGCTTGTGAACACCCCTCCGACTTTTGCCATCTATGTTTTAAGTTTAATGCTTGCTTGGCTTAAAACTGAAGGAGGTGTAGCTGAAATATATAATCGCGGTCAGCGTAATTCGAAGTCTGTGTATGATTTGATTGATGCAAGTGATTTATTTACTAATAAGGTCGACCATAAATTCCGGTCAAATGTGAATATTCCATTTAACCTTACAGATAGTAATTTGTATGAAAGATTTCTCTTGCTTGCAGAAAAAAATAATTTATTAGGCTTGCGTGGCCACAATTCAGTAGGTGGGATACGCGTCAGTCTGTATAACGCCATGCCTGCTCTTGGAGTTGAGAAGTTGCTTGATTTTATGCATGACTTTGAATTAAGTCATCGCTAAAGAATATTTTACTTTTAATGGCTTATGTTTCTAGCCTTATGTTTCTAGCTTTATATTTTTGGCTTTATGTTTGTAG
>CAZFEP010000065.1:8483-9973 GCA_964517365.1 uncultured Thiotrichales bacterium
TTTATGTTTGTAGGCGGCGATCAAAATACACCATCGTTCCATCTGCGCAGGTTACAGGGAAACTGCAAGATGATTTTTTACGGCGCTCTTTGTGATTTGATGGTTTAAGTCCTGCTAGCGAAACTTGTTCTGAGCGAGATGACGCAATCACTGCACAAAGTGCAAGAACAGTGATGCCAGAAACCAACACGATTAATCCAACAGTAAGTAAGATATTAACTAGTTGCATTGAATACATTCTCCTAGTTGTATGTTTAGTAGCAAAATAGTAATTAAATATTCTACTAAAAATCAATTGTTTACTGACATAACAGTAAAGTCTTTAGGGGAATAATACCTAAGCCTTTGTTATCAAACAAGGATGAATATTTGACAGCTTCTTAGAATGTTGGTGCACGTATCTTTAAAGTAGGTCTAATATCTAAACTTTATAATACTCTCTATACCACTCAACAAAGTTTTTGATGCCAACTTCAACCGTAGTTTCTGGTTTGTAATCAACATCTTGCACTAATGCTTCCACATTAGCATACGTGTCGGGCACATCACCGGGCTGTAGTGGCAACAAGTTACGTTCAGCTTTCTTGCCAAGGCAATCTTCAAGTACTTCAATGTAGTGGCTTAATTCAACAGGGGCATTATTGCCGATATTATATAAACGGTAGGGTGCAAAACTGGACGCGCTGTCCGGTGCGTCGCTATCCCATGCTTCATTTTTTTCTGGCAGGTGGTCTAGTGTTCGAATTACACCTTCTACAATATCGTCGATATAGGTGAAATCCCTACGGTGATTACCATAATTGAATACATCAATGGGTTTGCCGGCCAATATGTTTTTAGTGAATAAAAACAACGCCATGTCAGGTCGACCCCATGGGCCATACACAGTAAAAAATCTTAAACCAGTGGTATGAAGGCCATATAGATTGCTATATACATGCGCCATGAGTTCATTAGCTTTTTTAGTGGCTGCATATAAGCTCAATGGGTGGTCAACATTTTGGTGCACCGAGAAAGGCATTTTAGTATTCGCACCATAGACGGAGCTGCTTGATGCATATACGAGATGTTCAACACCGTGATGTCGGCAAGCTTCTAATATATTGCAATAGCCTACAAGGTTGGTGTCCACATAAGCGGATGGATTTTCAATTGAATAACGTACACCTGCTTGCGCGGCTAAATTAATTACACGTTGTGGTTTAAATTTAGAGATTGCATCAGAAATTGCATCTTTGTCTTCCAGGTTGATGCGAGCTTCTGTGAATTTGTCATAGGCTTTTACTCTCTCAAGTCGGCCTAATTTTAAATTAACATCATAATAATCATTAAGGTTATCAATGCCTAAGACTTCATCTCCGCGTTTCAGTAAATGCATGGAGACATTTGAACCAATAAATCCGGCGGAGCCGGTGACAGCAACTTTCATAGTGTATTTTTACTTTGGTTGAATATTTATAAATTATAAGTGTTCAGGGCTGGTTTGATCA
>CAZFEP010000065.1:10073-11652 GCA_964517365.1 uncultured Thiotrichales bacterium
TGATCAAAGTCGACCATCTACTTGTTCTTTTGGTAATACATTCTTAACGTCAAACAGTACGTGGTTGTCTTTTCCAAGTGCATGAATATTTTCTGCACCTAAGGTTTTAAATTCATCATGATTTACAGCTAGAATGATTGCATCATACTTTGCTGATGGAAATTCTGCCAAGAAAGATACGTTATATTCCTGATTGGCTTCTTCAATATCTATCCAGGGATCGTAAATATCGACTTTTGAATGATAATTGCCAAATTCTTTTACGATATCAATTACTCTGGTGTTGCGAATATCTGGGCAATTTTCCTTAAACGTAAAGCCAAGAATGAGTATTTTTGCATCGACCACTTGCAACTTCTTTTTAAGCATTAGCTTAATTACACTCTCGGCTACATGCGGACCCATGCCGTCATTTATTCGACGGCCTGAAAGAATAATTTCCGGGTTATAACCAATTTCTTGAGCTTTGTAGGTTAAATAATACGGGTCAACGCCAATGCAGTGCCCACCAACAAGACCTGGTCTAAAGGGAAGGAAGTTCCATTTGGTGCCAGCCGCCTCAAGCACTTCCAGTGTATCGATATCCATGCGGCCAAAAATTAACGATAGTTCATTTACTAAGGCAATATTTACGTCTCGTTGCGTGTTTTCGATGACTTTTGCGGCTTCAGCTACTTTTATGCTACTGGCTTTGTGGGTGCCTGCAGTAATAATTTTTAAGTAAAGTTGGTCAACAAATTCTGCAGCCTCGGGTGTTGATCCAGAGGTAACCTTTTTTATGGTAGGTAAGCGATGTTCTTTGTCACCAGGGTTAATGCGTTCAGGGCTGTAGCCTACAAAAAAATCTTTATTGACGATTAACCCAGTGTCAGACTCTAAAATTGGAACACAAATATCATCGGTAACACCGGGGTATACAGTTGATTCATAAATTACGACATCACCCTTTTTGAGCGCTTGGCTAACAGTTTCTGAAGCTTTGCGAACAGGTGTTAAATCGGGCACCTTATGATCATCAATCGGTGTAGGTACTGTTACAATAAATACATTACAGGTTCTTAGGTCGTCAATAGATGACGAAAAGCTAAGTTTAGCTGAGGAAGCTAGTTCGTCTTGGTTCACTTCTAACGTACGATCAATACCTTGTTTTAGCTCGCTAAGGCGAGAGGTGTTGATATCGAATCCCATGGTAGGGAGAAGTTTGCCAAACTCAACAGCGAGTGGTAAGCCGACATAGCCAAGCCCGATAATGCCAATTTTGATATTTTTAGGTAACACAGTATTTTTTTGCTTGTAGGTTAATTTTGGAAGTTTATCGCTAAATAGTAAGTAGCCGATGTAAAATAAATGAATTCACTTAATAATTATGTGATTTTCGCCACGGGGTTACAAATAACAAAGGGATATAGTGCTTTATTTTACACCTAAGAGGAACTAGTTGAGTAAAGTTGCTGGTGATTTTAGTTATGTAGGGCTGTATTGGTGCGGTCAATATATTGGAAATTAATAATTTAAACCATAATAAATAATGCATGTTTGATATACGAATAGGTGATCAGCACATCAAGGCTCCATATCT
>CAZFEP010000066.1:0-11614 GCA_964517365.1 uncultured Thiotrichales bacterium
TGCCGGTAATTGTTCGTCTGTCTGGGACCAATGTTGAAAAAGGAATGCAAATACTGAAAGACAGTGGTCAACCACTGATTACAGCGGATACTTTAGATGAAGCTGCAGAAAAAGCAGTGGCCGAACGCAACCGTGTTGCTAAAGGTTAGGGAGAAATAAAAATGACAATAATGATCGATGAAAAAACTAAAGTTCTTGTACAAGGTTTTACAGGAAAAATTGGCACCTTTCATGCAGAAGAAATGATTGAGTATGGAACCAATGTAGTGGGTGGTGTTACACCCGGTAAAGGCGGACAAACCCACATGGGTTTACCCGTATACAACACAGTAAAAGATGCGGTTGCAGGTACAGGCGCTGATGCAAGCATTGTATTTGTACCGGGTGGTTTTGCAGCAGATGGAATCATGGAAGCGGCTGACGCCGGTATTAAAACTTGTGTATCAATTACTGATGGCATCCCCGCACAAGACATGATGCGTGTTAAACGATACATGTACCGCTACAAAAAAGAAGATCGTATGCGCCTCACAGGCCCAAACTGTGCGGGTAGCATCAGCCCTGGAAAATGTTTGTTGGGTATTATGCCAGGACACATTTATCAGACTGGTAATGTGGGTGTAGTAGCGCGTTCTGGCACACTTGGCTATGAAGCAGCGTCGCAAATGAAAGCACTCGGCATAGGCATAAGCAGCAGTATTGGTATTGGTGGTGATCCTATTAACGGTAGTTCTCATAAAGATATTCTAGAGTTATTTGAAGCCGACCCTGAGACCAAAGCCATAATGATGATCGGTGAAATCGGTGGCCCACAAGAAGCAGAAGCGGCTGAATACTTTAAAGAACATATGACCAAGCCTTTGGTTGCTTATATTGCAGGTTTAACTGCACCCAAAGGGCGTCGCATGGGACATGCAGGTGCAATTGTATCTGGCAAAGGTGAAAGTGCAGCTGAAAAAGTACAAATGCTGGAAGAAGCAGGTGTCGTTGTAGTGCCCAACCCATCAGAGCTTGGCTCAACGATGGAAAAAGTAATGAAAGACATCTCGTAGTAAAAGATCGTAGGAGAGAATATTAATGAGTAAATTAAAAGTAATAGTTTCACGTGCATGGCCTGAAGATGTTCAAGCCCAGTTGCGAGAAAAGTATGACGTAACGTTAAATGAAAAAGACGTTGCTATGACTAAAGACGAAATGAAAGAGGCGTTGGCAAACTGTGATGCATTCTTACCGACAGTAACGGATCCTGTAGATGCGGAAGTATTAAGCGCTGAACCATTACGGGCAAAATTCATTGGAAACTTTGGCGTAGGTTTTAACCATATCGATCTTGACGCTGCCAAAGCACGCGGCCTAACCGTGACTAATACTCCTGAAGTATTAACTGACTGCACAGCTGATATTGCTATGACTCTAATGTTGACAGTAGCGCGTCGCACCAGTGAAGGTGAAAGAGAACTCCGCTCTAAATCTTGGGCTGGATGGAGACCCACTCACCTACTTGCTTCAAAAGTTACCGGCAAAACATTAGGTCTAATTGGCATGGGTCGAATTGCTCAAGCCATGGCACAACGCGCTCATCACGGCTTTGGAATGAAAATTATATTTTCAGACCCATACCCACCTCCGGCTGATGTAATTAAAAAATATAATGCAACACAAGTTGACTCTATTGATGAAGTTTTAGCACAGTCCGACTTTGTTTCCATTCATTGCCCTGGTGGAAAAGACACGTATCATTTATTAAATAAAGAAAGCCTCGCTAAAATGAAGTCTACTGCGTTTTTAATTAACTCAGCTCGTGGCGATGTAATCGATAATGATGCGTTAATCGAAGCACTTAAAAATGGTGTGATTGCAGGGGCCGGTCTGGATGTATTTGAAGGTGAGCCTGCATTAGATGAACGTTTCATTGAACTTGAGAATGCAGTCCTTCTACCTCACTTAGGTAGTGCCACCATAGAAACGCGTGTCGCGATGGGGAATCGCGTACTTGAGAATTTAGCCGCATTTGAAGCGGGTGAAACACCAAGAGACAAGCTGGTTTAGGCCAATTAATATTACGCTGATCATGAGCTCTCTCTATGCTCGTACGGGCATATTAAATAAGCTTAATCAGCTCTAATATAAAGAGGTCCAAAAGGACCTCTTTTAGTATGTATAGCTATTAAATTCACTCTAGAAAAAAATAATTATGACTGATAACGACCCGCTTACTTGGACACAACTAACAAAAGTTGCTACTGGCAGCATGATCATCAACCCTTCAGCATCGCTTGAAGACGATCTAGTTGAAACCTTATACCAACAATTGTTAAGCGTTATCCGTGCAAGACAGCCTGATATAGAAGTGTATTTTAATGGCGAAGAAGATATGCGTGATTGCCCGGAAGATAAAATTCTTTATGTACTTCAAACCTATGGCATATGGTTCCAACTATTAAGCATTGCAGAACAAAATGCTTTGGTGCAGCAACGACGACAAATTGAGAAAGAATACGATCGCGCCCGGGTGCCAGGCACATTTGCTTATGCCTTTTCAAGTGCTGAGAAAAAAGGCATTACTGCTGAAGAAGTTCAAAAGTTACTAGACAACAGCTTTATCTGCCCCGTAATTACAGCACATCCAACTGAAGCTAAACGTGTAACCGTACTCGAAGTTCATAGAAGAATTTATGTATTACTAAAACAATTAGAATTACAACGATGGACACCTAGAGAAAGAGATGATTTAGCAAACGAACTTCGCAATGATATTGATATGCTTTGGCTAACTGGTGAAATCCGCTTAGAAAAGCCTTCCGTAGGACAAGAGGTAGCCTGGGGACAACACTTTTTTGTTGAATCTCTATTTGATGGCGTAAAAGACCTTTATGCTGAACTTGACCGAGCTCTAGAAGAAGCCTACCCACATTATGAATTTAATGTTCCTCCAATTTTTCGATTTGGGTCATGGATTGGAGGCGACCGGGATGGTAACCCTAATGTCACACATAAAGTAACTGCTTCAGCCATACAAACAAATGCAGCGGCCTGCATAAAACGTTATCGACAAGAACTTTATGAGCTTGGTTCTAAGCTAAGTATTGCCAAACACTCCGTCAAAGTATCTAAAAACTTTACTGATGCATTACAAGAAAAACTAGAAATGCTGGGTGAAGCAAAAACTTACGCTCAACGAAACCCGGGTGAAGTCTTTAGGCAGTTCTTGCGATATATGTTAGCGCGTATTGATGCAACGTTAAAAAATATAAATGATCCTAAAAGTTCTCAAATTGCATACCATCGAGCAGAACAATTATCTGCTGATCTAAGCATTCTTGAGCAAGCGTTAATAGAAGCAAAATGTGAAAACATCAGTGACTCCAATATAAGACCATTGCGTCATATAGTGGATACCTTTGGCTTTAGAACTATCAGTCTAGATATCCGTGAAAACACTACTGTATTCAATAGTGTGTTAGCAGAAATATGGCAATCATTAAATCAAAAATCCAACACAGATGTACCTGATCCAAAGTCAGAAGCATGGAAAAGCTGGATTGTTGATCAATTGATGCAGCCTTTACGCGTAGTGCCACGTTATGAAAATTTATCTGAGCAAGCTCAGTCTACCTTGGCAATGCTAGAGCAAGTTAAATATTTCCAAAACAAGTTAGACGAAGAATCGTTTGGTGTATGTGTACTAAGCATGACGCAAACCGCAACAGATGTACTCGGTGTGTATCTGCTAGCAAAATATGTTGGATTATTTACTGACTCGGATGGACTAGAGGCGTGTCGTATTCTAATCGTACCGTTACTAGAAACCATTGATGACCTGGAAAATGGCCCAGCAGTATTAGAAGATCTCTTGGAACATGCTTTTGTAAGACGCACAATTCGTAAATTTGGTGGTACCCAAGAAATTATGGTTGGTTATTCTGACTCTAATAAAGATGGTGGCTTCCTGACATCAAACTGGATCATCAGCAAAGCACAATCTCAAATACATGCAGCAGGGGCACGACAAAATGTGCCTATTTCATTTTTCCATGGTCGTGGAGGTTCGGTTAGCCGTGGTGGAGCACCAAGTGGTCGTGCAATCGCAGCACAACCCGTTGGAACGATCAATGGGCGTATGCGCGTAACTGAACAAGGTGAGGTCGTATCTTACAAGTATGCTAATCATGGCTTTGCTGAAGAGCAAATGGAGATCCTGGCCTCAAGTGTGCTGTCCCATTCATTAATGTCTGGTAAAGATCCCGCATATCAGACAAATACAGAGCTTGACGAAATGTTGGAAGCACTTTCTGAAACCGCTTACGCTACTTATCGAAAATTAATTGAACATCCAGGGTTAGTAGACTTCTATCAAGAAGCTAGCCCTGTTGAGGAGCTTACTCATATGAAGATTGGCTCAAGACCTGCAAGACGATTTGGCGCAGCCACTTTGAATGATTTGCGTGCGATACCTTGGGTTTTCGCCTGGACTCAAAACAGGTTGTTAGTGCCTGGCTGGTACGGAGTTGGTAGCAGCATTGAAAAAATGATCAATGATCGTGGCGAAAAAGGCGTTGAACAACTTAATAAGATGTATGAAAAGCACTCGCTATTTAGATTGATATTAGACGGTGCAGAAAAAACATTATTACTTGTAGATATGGAAGTTGCAGAAAAGTATGGTGAACTAGTTACCAATGAAGATCAAAAAAACCAAATATTCGATGATATAAATAGAGAATATGCTTTAACCAAGAAGATGGTATTAAAAATTACAGGTGAAGAAGAGTTGTGTGATCGCTTCCCTAATTATAAGCGTCACTTTTACAGACGTGCAGATTCACTTCATCATATCGGCATAGAACAAGTAGATCTCGTTAAGAAGTTCCGTAGCCAGCAAAGTGGAAATCAAGAGTTCACAGATGTGTTGATATCACTATTGTTATCTATTAATTGCGTTGCCGCTGGAATTGGTAGTACGGGCTAAACTAACTAGCTAACTATTTTAAAAACTACAATAAATAAAAAAATGAAAAAACTTTTATACCATTTTGATACTGACACAATTCCTAGTGTATTTGATTCAGTTGTTGCCTACGATGGCGGTGCTGACCATGTAACCCAGCTTGGTGGCGTTAACGAAGATAATTGTGGCGGCCTGGTTGAAGGTGCAATTTATACTCGTGCACCAAAAGATAAGAAGAATACTGCAATCTTTGTTGGCGGCAGTGATCTTATTGAAGGCCAAAAGCTTTTTCAACTTGTTCATGATCAGTTCTTTCAAAACTTTCGTGTGTCGGTAATGCTGGACAGTAATGGTTGCAATACTACAGCCGCTGCAGGTGTGGCTCTACTAAACAATGCAACAAACTTAAAAGGTAAAACTGCAGTTGTGCTTGCCGGTACTGGCCCTGTAGGTCAACGCGCAGCTGTATTGCTTGCCATTAGTGGTGCTAACGTTCGCTTGACGTCACGTAAACAATCACGCTCTGTTGAAGCCTGTGACGAAATGAATGAACGCTTTGGTGTGGAAATGACGCCAATGCACACTACGGATAATGACTCAATACAAGCTGCAATGGATGGTGCGCATGTAGTATTCGGTGCAGCTAAAGCTGGTATACAATTACTGGATGCCAATCAATGGCAAAACCACCCTACCCTGGAATTTATAGCAGACGTTGGCACTTCTAAAATTTTAGGTTTTGAAGGCATCAACGTGATGGACAAAGATACTGAACGCTTTGGCAAACGAGTATTTGGCGGCATTGGTATTGGTGCACTTAAGTTAAAACTTCATCGCGCATGTATAGCAAAATTATTTGAATCAAATGATATGGCTTTGGATGCAGAAGCAATCTATAAAATTGCCCAAGCGATGGCATAAAGCCACGACATAAAATATTTTTGACCGATGAAGGTTTCACCCAAACTGCTTGAGATGATCGAGCAGTTAATTGCACTACCCTCCATAAGTAGTACTCAAGCAGAAATAGATACCAGCAATCAACCCATCATTCATCTCTTGGGCAATTGGTTAGATGATTTAGGTTTTAAAATCGATGTCATCGATAACCCAAACGATACCAGCACAAGCGCCAAGAACAGCAAATCAAATTTAGTAGCAACATTAGGTGAAGGTGATGAAGGTTTAATTTTATCAGGTCATACTGACACGGTAAATTTTGATCAAAGCGGTTGGAATACAAATCCATTTAGTGCAACTGAAATTGACAATAAGTTGTATGGACTTGGCACAGCAGATATGAAATCCTTTTTGGCTATTGCCATTGAAGCTGCTAAAGAATTTACAAATAAAAATCTAAAAAATCGCTTAACCATCATTGCTACAGCCGATGAAGAATCTACCATGCAGGGTGCAAAAACTTTGGTTAATGCTTATCAGTCTAAAAACCAGAAACTTGGCAAGTATTGTATTATTGGCGAGCCTACTGATTTAACACCTATACACCAACACAAAGGTGTAATGATGGAATCGATCAAAATTCATGGTCAAACCGGACACTCTAGTGACCCTAATTTTGGCAATAATGCACTTGAAGGTATGCGTCTGGTGCTAAATGAATTAGAGGCCTTTAAACAGGCACTAACTAAACATGTAAATCATGATTTTATTGTACCGATTCCAACCCTCAACCTCGGACATATCCATGGTGGCGACAACCCTAATCGGATCTGTGGGGATTGTGAATTACATATCGATCTGCGCCCTTTGCCAGGCATGCATATTCATGCACTTCGAGATGAGTTATATGAACGAGTTATAAAAATTATTGAACCACTTGGATTGAGTGTCGCATTCACATCTCTATTTGATGGAACACCTGCTTTTCAGACTAAAAAAAACTCGAAAATAGTTCAACTTACCCACCAACTAAGTCAAAAGAAACCTTCTAGTGTGGCATTTGGAACTGAAGGCCCTTACTTCAATGAATTGGGTATTGAAACAGTTGTTTTTGGTCCTGGCTCAATCGATCAAGCTCACCAACAAAATGAATACTTGCCGTTACATTCAATCAATCCAACCATTGAAATATTGAAAAATGTTATTCAAGAGATTTGTGTTAGATAGAGACTGCAAAGTGATACTTTACTGACTAGACTTATCAAAAAAGACGAAAATAGTACGCTTACTCAGCAAATACGATTAAATCGAGTTTATGTATTTTCCTAGATATCTACTATGCAGACATTTATATAACTCAATCTGCATAAAATCTAAAAACACTAAAAATTCAACTCATGGTAAATATTATGATCTGTAACTATATGTACTTAATTTACATTTTCTTTGGTATGACCATAATTTTTAAGTATATTTATATTGGTTATACGATATTTATTAAGAAACAAACCGTAAACTTAAAAACTAAAGCATTCAAAATCTATAATCTAGTTCTACTCATTGTGATAGTACTATCGATTTTATGTTATAGCGGAATATTTAAATGAGCATGGACATGAACATGGGCTATGCGATCAACATTGTGTTAATACGATATAGAGGCTTACTTGTTTTTTTTAAAACGCTCGAAATTTAGTTTAAAGATATTACCTTGTGGCACTGCATTATCTTCAACAATGAGGTCTTCCGATACAGATTG
This sequence comes from uncultured Thiotrichales bacterium, assembly GCA_964517365.1. GTDB lineage: Bacteria > Pseudomonadota > Gammaproteobacteria > UBA4575 > UBA4575 > JABDMD01. The sequence goes on from CAZFEP010000066.1 coordinate 7,608, forward strand.
ACTCTCGCGCGTTGAGATTACACGCGATGCTTCTTCATCCTGACAAGCAACAGGGTCAGTATCTTGTTTGCGGTAATCTTCGGTTGTACAAGGTCGAAAGCCTGGCAACACCTGCGAGTCATAAATTGTCACCGTTTTGGTTCTTTCTATTTCTTGTTTAACGGGTGACTGTGTCGGTGCAGGTGCATCAATTACTATTTCTGGTGGTGGTTGTGCAATTGTAGTTTCTTCTGCATATATAATTCCAGAAGATAACAATGTACATACCTGCATGCATACGCCAGGCCATAAATATCTATTTTTAATACTAACCATACCCCAACTCCTCAATAACAATAATAAGACTAAGCTATCCCGCTTATCTTTATAACTTACCAGTACTAAAGTTCTGCTTGCTTGCGTTTGGAAATCTCTTCTTCAATTGCACTAATGGCTTGTTCCAATTCATTTACAGAATAAATATTTTGAATTAGATACTTGTCATGCTCAACTTTTGCATAAGACTCATCTAACTCTTTTCGATAACCACCAATCGCAGTGCCTGAGTCTTCCATATCAGTCACTAGCCTTTTATGAAACTCGGGATTTTCATTAAACTTGAACATCATTGACATATATACAGCAGAAAAACGGAAATCATACGATTTATAATCTGCAATAGAGTGCACATCTTTGCGCGCCTCTCGCATATCAACATTAAAGGTATTGCTATATCCCAATAATGCTTCACGAAACTTACCTTCTATTTTATAGTCATCCACCATCATAGGGATTACTTGTGCGATTTTTAAACGCACCTCATCATGAGCTATGATTGTTTCTAACAATTGTTGCTTGGCTTCTTCTGGCTCATCACTCGCTTGACGAATCACATCAAGGTCACGTTGCCGAGACTCTCGCTCTGAGTGCAGTTGTTGCAAACTTAAAGTGTCTAGGTTTTCAGGCACTTTGTGCAATACTTTTACTCGATCTAGGATGGGTGATTTAATGGTCTCACCACCTGCAAAACAGATTGAACTCACGAATAACAACATCGTCATGCTCAGGGTGATGCTTACGGGTATCCATATGTCAGCATTAATTCGCTGTATTTTTAGCATTTTTGGTTCTCGTTAATTTTTGGGTATATTATTGACACTACACCAGTGTATGAAATTCGAACAGTTTGTCGAATAAGACTATTATATGTAATTTCGTAGGTCCTATTATAAGGTCCTAAACAAGTCTAAGATAGCAAAAGATTAATATCTATAAATCATTTGAATTCATACACTTAACCAGTACATTACAATTTAATAACCTTAATTTTAAACCAATCTAATCGTGACTAAAGACTCAATATTCCAGTTAGAGAGCTTCAGACAAGCTATGCCTTACATTTACGCACATCGTGGCAAAACGTTTGTGCTATATGTTAGCGATGCTTTATTGGCAAAACAGCATACCGCTTCTCTCATTCATGACCTTGCCTTAGTGCATACATTAGGCGTGAAGCTAGTGTTAGTCTTGGGTATACGCACATTGATTGATAAGAAGCTTGGCAAACAATCGGCAAGCACTTTTGAAAATAATTGGCGCATTACTGATTCAAAAACCCTAGATACCATTAAAGAAGTTGCTGGCAGTGTAAAAACGGATATAGAAGCGCTATTTTCTATTGGGTTAATCAATACCCCTATGTCCGGCATGAAATTAAATGTCGTTAGCGGTAATTATGTTCGTGCCAAACCTGTAGGAATTCGAAATGGTATTGATTATCAACATACAGGAGAAGTACGTAGCATTGCTGCAGACGAAGTTCAAAAACAACTGGACGCTAATAACATTGTATTAATGTTACCTCTAGGTTATTCCAAGACAGGAGATATATTCAACTTAACGAGCATTGAAGTCGCAAAGCACGCTGCATGTGCATTACAATGTGAAAAATTAATTCTATTGCTCGACAAATTTATAGCGCCAGGCAATAAGAAACAAAGTAATAATCATTATAATGTGAATGAAGCAAAAGAGCTGATCAAAAAATTACCTAAGAACAAAAAACCACTCAAAGAGCATCTCAATATTGCAGTGCAAGCCTGTTTAGAGAATGTTAATCGTGTGCACTTACTCAACGCTGCAAAACCAGGCGCTTTACTAGAAGAGCTTTACACGCTTGATGGTGTTGCATTACTAGTAACCGCTGAAACTTATGACGAAATTCGTCCAGCCACCATAAACGATGTCGGCGGTATTGCTGAACTCATTCAGCCCCTAATAGACAAAGGTGCCATAGTTGCACGTACACGTAAGCAACTTGAGTTAGAAATAGAAAGCTTTGATGTAATAGAGCGTGATGGAATGGTACTCGCCTGTGGTGCATTACATATATATCAAGCAAGCAAAGCAGCTGAAGTCGCATGCTTAGCCGTTCATTCAGAATACCAATCAAATGGAAGAGGCAGCAAAATGCTCAGCCACCTGGAGAAGAAGTCAGCAGAAGCAGGGGCTGGTCTTCTATTCGTACTTACTACACAAACTTCTCATTGGTTTCGTGAACATGGATTTAAAACCACAAAAATTGAATCGCTACCCATGAAAAAAAGGGCATTATATAATTATCAGCGAAATTCAAAGGCCTACAGCAAATCTGTGTAGCCAGCGTATAACCTGCCTGAGGGGCTTTCACATGAGCATTAAGTGACTATAATCAGCTCTGAAAAAATACCTCAACTCAATATAATAATAATTTACACCAGTAATTTACACCAGGGAGAGAAAAGAGAATCATGAAGATCGATTCAATGATAGTAATAAGCCTAGGTATCCTTCTAGGCGTGATCCTTTCAGAGTTAGTTCAAACTTTCAACACTGCACTTATGATAGCAGGTGCTTTATTAGCCATAGCGATTATCACTACAGTGATAAAAAAGCTAGCGAGAAAATCTGCAAATAAACCTAAAAAAGCCAAGCCGCCCAAACCATCTTCTTCCAATACCGCTAGCACCGCAAACACGGGTAGCTCAAACCAAATGCAAGGAACGGTAAAATGGTTTAACTATAAAAAAGGCTTCGGTTTTATCGAACAAGAAAATGGAGAGGATGTTTTTGTTCATCATCGCTCTATCAATGGTACTGGCAGAAAATCACTGCGTGAAGGACAAAAAGTAATGATGGATGTTGTTGATGGTGACAAAGGACTACAAGCTGAAAATGTAAATCCACTATAGTGGAAAAGCAAACCAGCATCCTATTTAACCCAGTGCTCTGGCTAGTTTTAGCCTTAACACTGGGGCTTATGCCCTACACACCTGAGCCCCATGTATGGGAAAAAATAAAATGGGTATTTTCAGATGCAAAAAGTATGCAACCGTTAGATTGGTTTGACTTGTTTTTACACGGTACGCCGTGGGTATTTTTATTAATCTCAATAACGTACAGATTTAAAAAAAAATAAAATTATATTTTGTTATGCCGCTCTTGAGCTTGACCCACCTATATCCACTTGTTGTCGCCAATTACCATCTCTAAATTGAAGCAATGCTTTTCTAGCTGCAGTTGAATTTGCTTCTCCTGTCTGACGAAAACCCGATTTCATAAACTTGTGGAATCCTTGCAGATTCTCTAAATCACTCTGATCAGACCGATAGTACCCCATTGACCAGGAGTCAAAACTCCTTTCCTGTAATTCACCACGAAACAATACCCGCGTCTCAGTATGACGCTTATCTTCACTAATCTTTTCATACAAACTCTCAACAGCAGATCGAGGCCCTTCGAGGGCCTGAATAAATGAACCTTGATGAAATAACAACATCCCGGAAACATTAAGATTGCCATTATTAACTCGTGCCTTCTTAAGTAACTCCTGCAATTCATCTTCAGAGAATTCTTTATTAGCAGCACTAATATAAACTAACTGATAAATCATATCTGACATCAAAAACCACCAAATATCCACTTTAAGATACCCAAGTTATCGGCCATTAATGAGAAAAATTAAACGAACCAGATCGCATATTTAAAAG